>JACQCN010000027.1 GCA_016201575.1 Candidatus Rokuibacteriota bacterium
AAGGGTGTCACCAGCGCGACGATCGAGCCCTGAAACGTCGGCCTCATGGGATGCTCTCCCCGGCCACGAGATCCTCGTAGGTCTCGCGGCGGCGCACGATGGTGTACCCCGCTCCGTCGACCAGGACCTCCGCGGCCCGCGGGCGCGTGTTGTAGTTGGACGCCATCGCGAAGCCGTAGGCGCCGCTGGACATCACCGCGAGCAGCTCGCCCTCCTCCACGCGGGGGAGGGCGCGGTCCTTGGCGAGGAAGTCGCCCGACTCGCAGATCGGCCCCACCACGTCCACCGTCTCCGCCGGGCGGGAGGACCCCGCCTCCGCCACCGGGCGGATCTCGTGGTAGGCGCCGTAGAACGCGGGCCGGATCAGGTCGTTCATGGCGGCGTCGACGATCACGAAGGTCTTGTCGGGGCTCTCCTTCCGGTAGAGCGCGCGCGTGAGCAGGGCGCCGGCGTCGCCGACGATGGACCGGCCGGGCTCGAGAAGCACGGTGACCCCCAGCGCGCGCAGCGCCGGCAGGAGCACCCGGGCGTACTCGTCCTTGGTGGGCGGCGTCTCGTCCTTGTAGCGGATGCCCACGCCGCCGCCGATGTCGAGCAGCCGGATGTCGACGCCTCGGTCGCGCAGGGCCCGCACCAGCCCGGCCACGCGGGCCACGGCGTCGGCGAAGGGCGCGGTCTTCGTGAGCTGCGAGCCGATGTGCATCTGCACGCCGGTCACGGCGAGGCCCGGCATCCGGGCGGCGTTCTCGTAGACCGGCACCGCCCGGTCCATGGGGATCCCGAACTTGGCGGTCTTGAGGCCCGTGGAGATGTAGGGGTGCGTCTGGGGATCGACGTCGGGGTTGACCCGCAGGGCCACCGGCGCCCGCGTGCCCATCGCCTGCGCTGTCTCGTTGAGGGCGCGCAGCTCGCTCTCCGACTCGACGTTGAAGAGGAGGATCTCCGCCTTCAGCGCCTCGCGCATCTCCTCGCGCGTCTTGCCGACGCCCGCGAAGATGATCTTCGGCGGCGGCACTCCCGCGCGGAGGGCGCGGTGGAGCTCGCCCCCGGACACGATGTCGGCGCCGGCGCCGGCGCGGGCGAGCGAGGCCAGCACCCCGAGATTGGAGTTGGCCTTCATGGCGTAGCAGACGACGTGGGGGACGGAGGCGAAGGCGCGGTCGTAGGCCGCCAGGTTCTCGAGGAGCGTCGCCCGGGAGTAGACGTAGGTGGGGGTGCCCGCGGAGTCGGCGATCGCGCGCAGCGACACGCCCTCGCAGTGCAACTCTCCGTTCAGGTAGTGGAAGTGCTCCATCCGGCAGCGTGACCTCGGGGCGTTCTGTTCGCTGACCGTAACATCCCGATCACGGCAAGTCAAGGCACGGAAGGGGTTTACGGGACGGTGACGCTCGCTTCGGCCGACCGCCCGCTTTCGTTCGGGACCGCGGCGGCGTCGAACGCGCTCACCGCGTAGCGCCACGCGCCGGACGGCACCCCCTCGTCGAGGAAGACGGTCGCCGGCGCCCGGACCGACCCCACGCGCTCCTGCTCCCCGCCCGGGCGGCCGCGATAGATGATGTAGCCCGCGACGTCGGGCTCGGGGCTCGGCGGCCAGGAGAGGCGCACGGCGTTCCCGGACACGATCGTGACCAAGCCCGCGGGCGGCGACGGCGGGGTCGTCTTGCGCGGCGTGAGGGCCAGCGGCACGGACGGCTCGCTCACCGCGGTGCCGCCCCCTTCGGTGCGCACGGCGCGCGGCGAGTAGTAATACGTCTGGTCGTTCTCGAGGTTCGTGTCCGAGTACTCGCGCTCGGCGATGGGGGCCTTCGTGATGGGCGTGGGGACGGCGTCCGGGCTCGAGGCGCGGAGGACGTCGTACCTGATCGCTCCCGAGAGCGGGCGCCCGTCGACCAGCTCCGCGGGCGGATCCCACGCGAGGCGCGCCCGGCGCTCGCCGGCCTCGCCGCGCAGGCTCGTGGGCGGCTTCGGCGCCGTGATGTAGACGGCGGAGAGGCGCGGGGACGGGGCGCTCGTGCGGTCCTGGAAGTCGGTGGCCGTCACCACGTAGGTGTAGCGCGTGCCGTCGTTCAGGTCGGCGCGGTCGACGTACTGCACCTGGTTGCGATCGACGACCGCGGGCGCGGGGCTGGCCAGGCGGATGACGGCGACGCGCGTGTAGCCGACGACGCGGTCGCCGGACAGGATGGCGGGCTTGGCCGCGCCCGCGCCCTGGTCGGCCACGCGCCAGAGCGTGACGGCGTCGAGATCGCGCAACCGGCTGCCATCCGCCCGGCGAGTGGGATTCCGCCAGGTCAGCGCGATCTCGCCGGCGTGCACGATGGCGGCGGGAGTGGTCGGCGGCATCGGCACCCGCACCTCGGGCGCGACCGGCGGCCCCTTGCGTCCGCACGCGGGGAGCACGAGCAGCGCGAGGAGGGCCAGGAGCGCCGGCCGCGTGGTCACCGGGTGAGGTACGTCCGCGCCAGCGCGAGGGAGCGGCGGACGGCGTCGGGCGCGGTGCCGCCGGTCACGGCGCGGGCGCGCAGGGAGGCCTCGAGGGAGACGGCGTCGAAGGCGTCCTTCTCGAAGAGCGGCGAGTGGCGGCGCAGGTCGTCGAGCGCCAGCTCCTCGAGGCCCTTGCCCGCATCGATCGCCTCCCGCACGATCCGGCCCACGACCTCGTGGGCCTGGCGGAAGGGCAGGCCCTTGCGGACGAGGTAGTCGGCGAGGTCGGTGGCCGTCGAGAAGTGCGCCGCCGCCGCCTCGCGCATGCGGCGCGTGTGGAACGACAGCGAGCGGAGCAGCCGCGGGAGGACGCCGAGGATCGCCGCCAGCGTGTCGGCGCTGTCGAAGAACGGCTCCTTGTCCTCCTGCATGTCGGAGTTGTAGGAGAGCGTCGCCGAGCTCGACGAAGCCGAACTCCGCGGTCGCCCACAGGGTGAGGTCGGCGGCCAGCCGCGAGACGTGCACGCCGGTGACGGCGGCGGCGGCGAGGAACTCGATCAGGTAGTCGCGGTCGCTCACCGCGTCGAGGCTGTTGGGCGACACGGCGGCGAAGCCGAGATCCCGGGCGAGCGCCTCGCGGTCGATCGGGAAGGCGGCGCCGGCGAGCGCCCCCGATCCCAGCGGCAGCACGTCGGCCCGGGCGCCGCAGGCCGCGAAGCGCTCGCGGTCGCGCTGCAGCATGAACACGTAGGCGAGCAGGTGGTGCGCGAGCAGCACGGGCTGGGCGCGCTGCAGGTGCGTGTAGCCGGGCATGGGCGCGTCGAGCGTCTCCGCCGCCCGGTCGACCAGCGCGGCCTGGACGTCGCCGAGCCCGGCCAGGACGCCGGCGACGGCGTCTTTCAGGTAGAGCCGCTCGTCGACGGCGATCTGGTCGTTGCGCGAGCGCCCGGTGTGGAGCTTGCCACCGACGGCGCCGATCTTCTCCACGAGCCGCCGCTCCACGTTCATGTGGATGTCCTCGAGCTCGGGCCGGAAGGGGAATGTCCCGTCCTCCAGCTCCCGGCGCACCTCCCCGAGCCCCTTCAGGATGTCCGCCAGCTCGGCGGGCGTGAGCAGCCCGGCGCGCTCGAGGGCCCGGGCCCAGGCCTCGCTGCCGCGGAGATCCTGCGGCCACAGCCGGCGGTCGAAGGCGAGGGAGGAGGTGAACGTCTCCGCCGCCGGATCGGCGGCGTGCCGGAACCGCCCGCCCCAGGGCTTCAAGACAGGAGGGCGGCGATGTCGGCCATGATCCGCCGCGTCACCTCGTCGCGCAGGACCTTGTCGCCCCGTCGCGCGGCCGCGAAGACCCGCGGCGCGCCGATCCGGATGCCGAGCGGACGGCGCCGCGGCACGTACAGGCGGCGGCCCGCGAGGGCCTCGTAGGTGCCGGTGATCCCGACGGGCACCACCGGCGCGCTGGAGTGCAGGGCCAGGAGCGCCACACCGGGCTGGCCCCGCTCGAGCCGTCCGCGCACGCTGAACGGGCCCTCGGGGAAGATGCCGACGACGCCGCCGCGCTCGAGGATGCCGAGGGCCCGGCGGATCGCGGTGGGATCGGGGCGCTCCAGGTTGAGCGGGATGTGGCCGGCCCAGCGGTGGAAGGGCGGATGCAGGCGCGTCGCGTGGTAGACGCGGGGCATCACCAGGAACGCGATGCGGCGCGGGAGCGCCGCGCAGAGCAGGACCCCGTCGAGGTAGTTGTGGTGGTTGGCCGCGACGATGTAGGGCCCGTCGGGCGGCAGGCGCTCGAGGCCGGCGACCTCGAGGTCGAACACCATGTCCAGGAGCCGGCGCAGTCCCGTGCGAAGGGGGCGGTAGAGGGGCGGGAGCGTCTCGCCGTCACGGACCCGCGGATCGACCGCCGGCGGCGCCGCGCCGAGCTGTGCCTCCCGAACGAGCTCCATGACCGCAGACGTTATAGCACGGTCACCGGGCTCGTGCGAGCCGGTAGCGGGCGACGGCGGCGTTGTGCTGCGTGATGGTCGTCGAGAAGAAGTGGTGCCGCTCGTCCATGGAGACGAAGTACAGGTACTTGACCGGCGCCGGGTGCAGCGCGGCCTCGATGGCGGCCAGGCCCGGGCTGGCGATGGGCCCGGGGGGCAGGCCGGGCCGGCGATAGGTGTTGTAGGGGTCGTCGGCCGCCAGGTCCGCCCGCGTCAGTGCCCGGCGCTCCTTGCCGACCGCGTACTGCACGGTGGGGTCGGCCTGGAGCGGCATGTCGAGCTTGAGCCGGTTCCAGAACACGGCGGCGATCAGCGGCATCTCGTCCCGCACGACCGCCTCGCGCTCGATGATCGAGGCGAGCGTGAGGAGCTGGTGTGGGTCGAGGCCGCGCGCGCGGGCCTGCTCGAGGATCTCCGGCGTGAGCTTCGCGCGGAGGCGGAGCACCATCCGCGCGAGGATCTCCTGGGGCGTGAGCCCGCGGACCAGGAGGTAGGTGTCGGGGAAGAGGTAGCCTTCCAGGCTCGGCGCCTCGATGCCGAGGGCCTGGAGGAACGTCCGATCGTGGGCGAGGCGGACGATGTCCGCCGCCGAGGCCAGCCCCTCGCGCTGGAGCGTGTGAGCCAGCTCGACGACCGACCCGCCTTCGGGCAGAAGGACCAGGTGCTGGATGACCCGCCCGCTCTCGAGGAGCTGGAGGACCCGGAGCATCGACGCGTTCTGCGGGATCTCGTACTCACCCGCCTTGAGGTGGCGGGCGGTGCCGCGGAGCAGGGCCAGCGCGGCGAAGGCCGCCGGGCTCCGGATGATCTGCTGATCGCTCAGGTGGCGGGCGATCCCGAGAAGGCCATCGTTGGCGGGAACGTCGACCCGCCGCGCCGCCGCCTGGACGGCCGCGGTCGGCACGAGCCCGAGCCACGCGACGGCGGCGAGACCGGCGACCGCCAGGAGGAGCGTCGCCACTAAATGCCTGGCCCGCTTGGCCATAATCTTTCCTAGTGTATAATGAACGGCCGGAGTACCGAGCCTCGCAATCCTCCAAGGGGGTCCGCATGCTGGAGCTTCAGCTCCCTGTCCGTCACCAGTGGCTCGCCCAGGAGCGGGACTACGGAAAGCTCACGCTGGAGCCGTTCGAGCCCGGCTTCGCGCTCACGGCCGGCAACGCCTACCGCCGCGTGCTGCTGTCGGCGATCCACGGCACCGCCGCCACCTGGGTCAAGATCGAGAACGTCCTCCACGAGTTCTCCTACCTGCCGGGTGTGATGGAGGACACGCTCGACATCATGCTGAACCTGCGCAAGGTGGTCTTCTCGCTCCACCTGAACCGGCCCAAGATCCTCCGCCTCAAGGCCCAGGGCCCGGGCGTGGTGAAGGCCGGCGACTTCGAGCCGGACGCGGACCTGGAGGTGCTCACGCCCGACCAGCTGCTGGCCACGCTCGACAAGGACGGCACACTCGAGATGGAGGTCTGCGTGGAGCGGGGCCGCGGGTACGTGTCCGCCGAGAAGCGCGAGCCCGAGGCGCTGCCGATCAATGCGCTGCTCCTCGACGCCAACTTCTCGCCGATCAAGCGCGTGAACTTCGGGGCGGAGCCGACCGCGGACGGCAACGAGCGCTTGATCCTCGAGGTGTGGACCAACGGGAGCGTCGCGCCGGAGACCGCGGTCGCCGAGGCCTCGCGCATCCTCGAGGACCACTTCAACCTCCTGACGTATCCGCCGACCTCGAACCCGTCCGAGGAGGAGGCCGCGCCCGGCGAGATACTGCCGCGCGCCGAGCTGAACGAGAACCTCTTCCGCAACGTCGATGAGCTCGAGCTGTCGGTGCGGGCGTCGAACTGCCTGAAGACCGCCAACATCCGGACGATCGCCGACCTCGTGCAGAAGAGCGAGGCCGAGCTGCTCAAGACCAAGAACTTCGGCAAGAAGTCGCTCAACGAGATCAAGACGATCCTGGGCGAGATGGGCCTCGGCCTCGGCCTGCGGCTCGACCCCGAAGAGCTCGAGCGCCTGCGCGCGCAGCTCGAGCAATCCTTCGAGTAAACTCAGAGGGGGGCTCGGCCCCCTTCCGAACCTCCCCCCCCCCTGAACCAGGCTGCGCCGGCGAAGCCGGCGCACGAGACCTTGGAGGGGGCCGTCGAGGCCCCCTCCAATGCCTCCCCCCTCGAACCGGGTTGCGCCGGCGAAGCCGGCGCTACAGGCGTCAACTCGACACGCTCCCGACCCCATCAGCGGGACGCGAGCGGGATTTGCCGGGTTGACCGGTCGGCCCAGCGGGTGACCCGCAGGTCCCGGCCGTCGCTCTCCATGATCACCGCGCCGTCCTCGTCGGTCCGGTAGATCGCCGCGCCCGCCGTCTGGAGCCGCTCGAGCGTCCGGGGTGCCGGGTGGCCGAACGGGTTGCGGGCGCCGACCGAGATCACCGCGACCGCCGGCTGGACGGCGCCGAGGAACCCGGCGCCCGTCGAGGCCCGGGCGCCGTGATGCGCGACCTTCAGGACGCGGGCGCGCAGCGGGGCGCGCGCCGCCACCAGGTGGCGCTCCGCCTCGGCCTCGATGTCCCCCGTCAGCAGCACCGACACCCGCCCGTGATCGAGCCGGAGCACGAGGCTGTTGTTGTTGCGGTCGGCTGCGGGGCCGCGCCGCGAGCCGGTCATCGGCGGGACGGGCGGGTTCAGCACCATCAGGCCGATCCCGCCGATGATGCGGACGCGCTCCGCCGGCGGCGCGTCCGATCGCCACACTTCGCCGACGGCGAAGAGCCGCAGGATGGCGCCCAGACCGCCCGCGTGATCGGCGTCGTCGTGGGTGACGACGGCGAGCGCCAGCCGGCGGACGCCGCGGTTCCAGAGGAACGGGGCGACCACGCGCTCGCCGACGTCGAACCTCGCCGGGCCGCCGAGGCCCGCGTCCACCAGCGCGGTCTGGCCGTCCGGCAGCTCCAGCACGATCGCGTCCCCCTGGCCGACGTCGAGGAACGTCACGCGGAGCCGGCCGTCCGCCGGGCGCGCGATCGGCCACACCTCGATGGCGGCCGCCGCCGCGATCAGCGCGATCCCTCCGATCTTCCAGCGCGTGCGGGCCGCCAGCAGGGCGGCGATCCCCCCGTAGAACGCGATCACCGCGGTCCAGTGCGGTGCCGGCAGGTGGAGCATCGCCGCGGGCACGCGGGCGGCGAGGAAGACGGCGGCCCGCAGCGCGAGCAGAACGGGCCACAGGCCGTCGAAGAGCGCGCGGCCCACCGCGTCGCTGACGGCGGAGGCCAGCACCGCGAGCATGCCCACGAGCGTCGCGACGCCGGCCAGCGGGACGACCACGAGGTTGGCGACGAGCCCGATCAGGGAGAGCTGGTTGAAGTGGTGGAGCATGATCGGCGTCACCACGAGCTGGGCGCCCGCGCTGACGGCCAGCGCGTCGGCGAGCCAGCGTGGCGCGCCCCGCGCGGCGAGGGCGGCCGCGAGCCGCCGGGCCAGGAGGACGATGCCGAGGGTGGCGCCGAACGAGAGCTGGAAGCCGGGCTCGGCGAGGTCGCCGGGACGGGCGGCGAGGATCGCGATGGCCGCGAGCGCGAGGCTGTTGAGCAGGTTCGGCTCGCGCTCGACGGCGATGGCGGCGAGGAGCAGGATCGCCATCACCGCCGCCCGGAGCACCGAGGCTTCGGCGCCGACCACGAGCGCGAAGCCCGCCACCACGGGGATCGCGACGATCGCGATGGCCCGGCGGGGGATGCGGAGCAGCGCCAGCAGCGCGAACACGCTGGCGGCGAGCAGCGCGACGTTGAAGCCCGACACCGCCAGGATGTGGTAGACGCCCGCGCGGCGAAAGGCGTCGTCGATCTCCGGCGGGAGGCCGACGCGCTCGCCGAAGAGGAGGCCGTCGAGGAGCGCGGCGGAAACCGGCGGGAGCGCGCCCTGGATGGTGTGATCCGCCCACCGCTTCGCGGCCACGTTCCAGCGCGGCGGGTCGGCCGAGAGCGCGGTCACGCGGTCGGCCCGGGCGCTCCCGACGACGAAGATGTCCTGGCGCGCCAGGTGCGCGGCGTAGTCGAAGCCGCCCGGGTTCCGGAAGCTGCGGGGACGCGACAGGCGGAAGTCGCCGGCCACGCGCTGGCCATCCGTCAGCGGCGGCGGCTCGCCGTGGAGCGTGAGCTGGATGAGTCCCGCCACCGGCCACGCCTCGTCCGCCTCGATCAGCCGATCGGCGTCGAGCAGTATGCGCGTGCGGTCGGGGGCCCACCGGATGGGCTCCGCCGCGAGCCGGCCCTCGAGCCGGGCGCGCGCAGGGAGTGGGTGGGCCGCGAGGTGGTGCGGGGGCAGCGCCGGCGCGGCCCCGCGAAGCATGCCGAGCCCGGCGACCGCGGCGACCAGCGTGACCGTTGCCGCACGCTCGTGCCCGAGGCCCAGGAGCACGGCCGCGAGAGCGAGGCAGATGGCCCACGCGACCCAGACGGCGAAAGCGGGCATCCCGTCGGGGACGATGGCGCCGAGGACGAAGGCGACGGCCAGAGGCGCCAGCGGGAACGCGTGCCATCGCACGGTCAGCGGGCGACGGTGACCAGGTCGCGGAGCCGCCCGAGCTTGGCCTCCCCGATCCCGGGCACGGCTCTGAGATCGTCCATGGACTCGAAGCGCCCGGCCTGCTCGCGGGCGGTCAGGATGCGGACGGCCAGGGCGGGCCCGACCCCGGGCAGCCGCTCGAGATCCCCGGCGGTCGCGCGGTTGAGGTCGAGCGGCCCCTCGCTCGCCTGACGCTTGCCCTCTCGCGCCGCCGCGGGCGCCCGGGGACGCCGCGACGGCGCCGCCTCAGCGCCGCGACCCCCACGTCCGGCTGCCGGCGCCTGCCCGATCGCCGCGTGACGCGAGGTGTGGCCGGCTTCGGCTCGTGGGCTCGACGCGGGCAGGCGGGGATCGGCGGGGGGCGGCTCGGCGTCGAAGCGCTCGAGGCGCTCGGTGAGGTCAGGATGCGCGCGCCGCCATCCGCCCACGGCGACGCCGAGCCCGCCGAGCGCGACGATGGCCAGTAGGACCCAGAGCTGGGGGCGCGAGTAAGGGCCCACGCCGCGAGCCTGTCACGCCCGCGCCGTCGCCGCCAGAGTGCAAAATCAGATACGGGCGGTCGCCCGGCCGACCCGGGGCGGCTTTCGGATGGGAGGGTGTCGGAGTCATCCCTGTTCGAGCGCCGGCTGTACCGGCGCAACTCGGTTCTTGGGGGAGGCGTCGGAGTGGGCCGTCGAGGCCCCGTCCGATTAACCCATCCCGGCGCCCGCAACGCGTCGGTCGAGTTCGAGGCGTCGGAGTGGGCCGTCAAGGCCCCGTCCGATTAGGTTACGGCGCCAGGGCGGCGCGCGTGATGCTCGTCGACTCCCGGTTGTGCCACTCCGAGGCGCGGAAGGCCTCGTCGATCTTCTCCAGCGGGAACTTGTGGGAGATCAGGTGATCGAAGGGGAGCCGGGCCCGGTGCCGCACGAGGAAGTCGAGCGCCTGGGGGATCACCCACGGGTCGTACATGACCACGCCGACGATCTTCTTGCTCCCCCATACGAGCTGCGCCGGCTCCAGCTCCACCTTGAGCCCGCGGCTGATGGTGCCGATCTCCAGGTAGGTGCCACCCGGACGGAGCATCTCGAGGCCCTCGGGGATGATCGCGGGGAGCCCGACGAAGTCGCAGGCCACGTCCGCGCCGGCGCCGCCGGTCAGCTTGCGCACGAGGTTCACCCGCTCCTTGCGGTCCGGCACGTCCCTCAGGTTGATCGTGTGGTCGGCGCCGAAGGCCGTGGCCAGCTCGAGGCGGCCCGGCAGCTGGTCCACGACGACCACCGGCCCCGCGCCCATCGCCTTCGCCACCGCGGCCGCCTGCACGCCGAGGCCGCCGGCGCCCTGGATCAGCACGCTCTGGCCGAACCGCAGCCCGGCCTTGTGCAGGCCGAAGATGACCTGGGCGAGCGCGCAGTTCACCGGCGCCACGATCTCGTCCGGCAAGACGTCGGGCACCGTGAAGATCGCCCCGCCCGGGCGCAGGTAGTAGTACTCGGCGAAGGCGCCGTGGAAGTGGGGGAACTGCGACGGGCCGAGCGGGCGCCCGACCTTGTTCGGGCACGCCGCGGGCTCGAGGCCGAGGCGTCGCCGCGCCAGAAGTGCAGGTCGGAGCCGCAGATGCTGGCGAGGCTGATCCGGATCAGGACGCCGTCGGGCTCGACCTCGGGCAGGGGCAGCTCGCGGATCTCGAACGGCCTGCCGGGCCCGTGGAAGACCGCGGCCTTACCGGTTGCGGGCATATGCGCCAGTCCTCCTCTGGGAGTAGGACGGGACGCGGCCCGCCGGCCGCTCAAAAATGTCCAGATGCGAGGCGGCGTGGCAGTTCGAGCTGAGCGGCTTCGCCGCGGGGCGAGGCCCGAGTGGATCGCGACGGCTGAAGCGTATGCCGCATAACGCCTGCCAGGGAGGAGCGCCCGCGCCAACGAGGCAGATGGGCATTTTTCAGCGGCCGGCGAGCTCGAAGGCCTCGTGCAGCGCGCGCACCGCCAGCTCGCCGTACTTGTCGTCGATGACGCAGGAGACGGCGATCTCGGACGTCGAGATCATGTGGATGTTGATGCCTTCCCGGGACAGCGTGGAGAACATGCGGGCGGCCACGCCGGAGTGGCTCCGCATCCCGACGCCGACGATGGAGATCTTGGCCACGCGGTCGTTGTGCTGGACGCCCTCGGCGCCCACGCGCCGGGCGACCTCCTCGAGGACGGCGGCGGCGCGGGCGCGGTCGCCGCGGGGCAGCGTGAAGGACATGTCGGTGAAGCCGTCGCGGCTGATGTTCTGCACGATCATGTCCACCACGATGTTCTGGTCGGCCACGGCGGCGAAGACCTGGGCCGCCACGCCCGGGCGATCCGGGACGCGCATGATCGAGACCTTCGCCTGGTTGCGGTCGTGGGTCACGCTGGTGACCACCACCTCTTCCATCCCGCTGTCCTCCCTGGTCACGAGCGTGCCGGGATCGGCCTTGAACGACGAGCGCACGTGCACGGGCACGCCGTACTTCTTGGCGAACTCCACCGAGCGCGACTGGAGCACCTTGGCCCCGAGGCTCGCCATCTCGAGCATCTCGTCGTAGGAGATCCGCTCGAGCTTCCGCGCGTCCGGCACGACGTTGGGATCGGCGGTGTAGACGCCGTCGACGTCGGTGTAGATCTCGCACACGTCGGCGTCGAGGGCGGCGGCGAGGGCCACGGCCGTGAGGTCGGAGCCGCCGCGGCCGAGCGTGGTGATCTCGCCGTCCTCCGTCGCGCCCTGGAAGCCCGCCACCACCACGATCTCGCCGGCGTCCAGCGCCGCCCGCCCGCGCTCGCCGCCGATCCGCCTGATCCGCGCCTTCGTATGGGCCGCGTCGGTCACCATGTTGATCTGCGGTCCCGTGAAGGAGCGGGCCTTGAAGCCGAGCGCGTGCAGGGCCATGGCGAGGAGCGCGATCGTGACCGGCTCGCCGGTGGCCAGCAGCATGTCCATCTCGCGCGGGTCCGGCGCCGGCGTGATCTGGTGGGCGAGGGCCACGAGCCCGTCGGTGGTCTTGCCCATCGCCGACACGACCACGACCAGCCGGTGGCCGCCCTTGGCGGTCTCGGCGACGCGCCGGGCGACGTTGCGGATCTTCTCCGCGTCGGCGACGGACGAGCCGCCGTACTTCTGGACGATGAGCGCCATGCGCCGCATCGTACCCCGGACGGCGCGGGGCTGTAAACGTTACGCCGCCGCCCTACGGAGACGGGTTCGGCCGGCCGCCGATGAGCTTGCGGAGAGCGCCGACGGCGCGGTGCAAGTGCACGCGGACCGTCGCCTCCGACATCCCCAGGACCTCGGCGACCTCGCGCGTCTCGAGCCCCTCCTGCACCATCAGCACCACCGCCGCGCGCTGGCGCGGGGCCAGGCGCTCGACGGCGTCCCACAGGAGCTTGAGCGCCTGCTCGCGGTCGAGCGCGTCCACCGGGTCCACCGCCTCGGCGGGCAGCGCCTCCACCTCCTCGTCGGGCTCGTTGCGCAGCCGCCAGACGCGCCACTTGCGGCGGTGATCGAGACAGAGGTTGACGAGGATCCGGTGGAACCACGTGGAGAAGCGCGCCTCGCCCCGGAAGCGCCGGGCCGACTCGTAGAGGCGGACGAAGGCCTCCTGGGAGATATCGCGGGCGTCGTCGGCGTTGCGGAGGATCAGCCAGGCGGTCCGGTACGCGCGGGCCTGATAGCGCTCGACCAGCAGGTCGAACGCCCGCTCGTCGCCGGCGCCGGCCCGCGCGCAGAGGGCTTCGTCGGAGAGCTCCTGGTTGTCCACCCTCAGACCGATGCTACCCCACGCGCCCGCGCGGAGATCCCGGCTTTCTGGGCGCCGGGCAAACTGGCGCCGTTGCTCAGCTCCGGGCGGCGCTCCCCGCCGGCTCCCGCGCCGCCTCGCCGAGCGACATGTGCTCGCGGAGGAGGAGAATCCAGCCGAAGAGGGTGACGGGAACGAAGCCGCAGGCGTGGAAGAGGATCGCGTAGCCGAAGGCCACGGGCTGGGCGACGCCGAACATCGCGAGCGCGAGGACGGCGGCGGTGTGGAACACGCCGATGTAGCCCGGCGCCGACGGCACGCTGATCCCGAACCCGACGAAGGCGAGGACGGCCCAGGCGGCGGCGATCGGCAGATGGAGGCGGGCTGCGAACAGCGCCGTCCACGCCGAGAGGGCCGGCGCGAGCCACACGAGGACGGACCACCCGAGGATCGGGAGCGCGTGGCGGGGCGTGCGGACCCCCACCAGGCCGTGGAGGAACATCTCGAAGATGCCGAGCACACGCCCCTGGAGCCGCTCCGAGCGCCGCGTGAGCCCCAGGATCACCCCGCGGCAGGCGCTCGGCGCGGCCGCGATGGCGACGAGCACGAGCACGGCGGTGAGGTCGAGGGCGAGGAACACGCCGGCGCTCCAGCGGAGCGCGGCCGGCACCGGCATGGCGAGCACGAGGCCACCCAGGATCAGGACGATGGCCAGCCCGTCGAGCACGCGCTCCACCACCAGGGTGGCTAGCGGCATCCAGAAGCCGCGCGCCCAGTGGCGCGCCACCACGTAGACGCGCACCACCTCGCCGGCGCGCAGGGGCAGCACGTTGTTGGCCATGTAGCCGATCATCGTGGCGCGGAAGAGGGCGGGCGGGTGGGAGCCGGGCGGGAAGAGGTAGTGCCAGCGCCGCGCGCGGGTCCACACGCCGGCGATGCCGAAGGCGGCGCTGACCAGCGCCCAGCCCCAGTGGGTGTCCGCGAGCTGGGCGCCGAGCGCGTGGAGGTCGACCCGCCACAGGAGGGCCGCGAGCAGGACGGCACTGACCGCGACGCCGAGCGCGAGCTTGGCGGCGCTCAATCAGAAGCCGAGCTGGGCGAGGACGGCACCGAGCTCCGCGGGCACGGTCGTGGGGCGGGAGGCCGACTCCAGCGCCGTGTCGGGATCTTTCAGCCCGTGCCCCGTCAGGGTGAGGACCAGGGTGGCGCCGCGCTCGAAGCGGCCCGCCTTGACGGACTTGATCAGGCCCGCCACCGACGCCGCCGAGGCGGGCTCCATGAAGATGCCTTCCTCGCGGGCGAGCAGCCGGTAGGCGTGCAGGATCTCCTCGTCGGTGACGACGTCGATCCAGCCGTCGGAGTCCTTCTTCGCCTCCACCGCGAGGCCCCAGTTCGCGGGGTTGCCGATCTTGATGGCGGTGGCGACGGTGCGCGGCTCGGGGATGACCCGGTCCTCGTAGATCGGCGCCGCGCCCGCGGCCTGGAAGCCGACCATGCGCGGCAGCTCCTTGGCGTGGCCGGCCCGGTGGTACTCCTTGTAGCCGCGCCAGTACGCGGTGATGTTGCCGGCGTTGCCGACGGGGATCAGGTGGTAGTCGGGCGCCCGCCCGAGCTGATCCACGATCTCGAAGGCGCCGGTCTTCTGCCCCTCCAGGCGGAAGGGATTGATCGAGTTCACCAGGGTCACCGGGTAGCGCTCGGCGATCTGCGTGACGATGGCCAGGGCCTGGTCGAAGCTGCCCTCCACCATCAGCACGCGCGCGCCGTGGATCGCCGCCTGCGAGAGCTTGCCGAGGGCCACGCCGCCGCGGGGCACCATGACGAACGCGGCGATGCCGGCCCGGGCCGCGAAGGCCGCCGCCGAGGCCGACGTGTTGCCGGTGGAGGCGCAGATGACCGCGCGCGAGCCCGCCTCCAGCGCCTTCGAGATCGCCATCGTCATCCCGCGGTCCTTGAAGGAGCCGGTGGGGTTGAAGCCCTCGCACTTCATGTAGACCTTGAGGCTCGGGTCGGTGGCCTCGGCCAGGCGCGGCGCCGGGACGAGGGGCGTGTTGCCCTCGAGCAGCGTGACCACCGGCGTCTTCGCCGACACCGGCAGGAATTCGCGGTACCGCTCGATGATCCCCGGCCAGGCACGGGAGGTCATGACGTCGCTACGCATTCTCGACGCGGATCATCGTGGTGCGGCTGGCGACCACGTCGAGGCGGTCGATGGCGGCGAGGGCGGCGCGCATGTCGCGCTCGCTGGCCTCGTGCGTCATCATCACCACGGGCACCGCCTCCGCCACCACCGCGCGCTCCTTCTGGAGCACGGAGATGATCGAGATGTCGTTCTGCCCGAGGATGCCGGCCACCTGGGAGAGCACGCCCGGGCGGTCGGCCGCCATGACGCGCAGGTAGTAGGCCGACCGGATGTCGTCCATCGGCACCAGCGGCCGCGTGGGCTGGCCGGCGGCGGGCAGGTCGAAGTGGAGCGCGGGGATCCCGTGCGCGAGCCGGGTGGCGATCTCGACGGTGTCGGAGAGGACCGCCGACGCCGTGGGCATCTGGCCGGCGCCGCGGCCGTAGAACATCAGGTCGCCCACGCTGTCGCCGGTGATGAAGACGGCGTTGAAGACACCGGAGACGGCCGCCAGCGGCGAGCTGGCGCGGATCATCGTGGGGTGCACGCGCACCTCGATCCCGCCATCGCTGGCCTTGGCGATGGCCAGGAGCTTGATCCGGTAACCGAGCTCGCGCGCGTAGGCGATGTCCGGCGCGGTCACCCGCGTGATGCCCTCGGTGTAGATGTCCTTCAGCTCCACGTAGGTGCGGAAGGCCAGCGAGGCCAGGATCTGGAGCTTGTGGGCCGAGTCCATGCCCTCGATGTCGAATGTGGGGTCGGCCTCGGCGTAGCCGTGGGCCTGCGCCTCCTTCAGCACGGCCGAGAAGTCCTCGCCGGCGTCGGTCATCTTCGACAGGATGTAGTTGCACGTCCCGTTGACGATGCCGTAGCAGGAGAGGATCCGGTTGGCCACCAGCCCTTCCTTGACGGCGCGGATGAGCGGGATGCCGCCCGCCACCGCCGCCTCGAAGGCCAGGGTCACGCCGCGCTGCCGGGCCGCCTCGTAGAGCTCCGCGCCGTGGTGGGCCAGGAGCGCCTTGTTCGCGGTGACCACGTGCTTGCCCGCCGCCATCGCCCGGAGCACGAACGTGCGCGCGGGCTCGAGCCCGCCGATCAGCTCGATCACGATCTGGATGGAGGGGTCCTGGAGGACCGCGCCGGCGTCGGCGACCATGGGCAGGCGTGCCAGGTCCAGGCCCTCGCGCGGGCGCGCGAGGTCGGCGTCGGCGATGGCGGCCAGCGTCAGGCGGGCGCCGGTCCGCTTCTCGAGGATGTCGCGGTGGCTCTGGAGGATCTTGACCACTCCGCCGCCGACGGTGCCGAGTCCGAGCAATCCGATCTTGACGTCTCGCATCTGTCTCTCTGATCTCGGGGGCGGTGGGCTACCGCGTGAGGTGCTTGAGCCCGCGGAGCGCCTGCCGGATCCGCTGCTCGTTCTCGACGAGGGCGAAGCGGACGTACCCCTCGCCGTACTCGCCGAAGCCGATGCCGGGCGACACGGCGACCTTGGCCTCCTGCACGCAGAGCTTCGCGAACTCGAGCGAGCCCATGACCCGGAACTCCTCGGGGATCGGCGCCCACACGAACATGGTGCCCTTGGGCTTGGGGACGCTCCAGCCCTGCTTGTTCAGCCCGTCCACCAGCACGTCGCGGCGCTTGCGGTACACGTCGTTGATGGCGCCCACCACCGACTGGTCGCCCTCGAGGGCGACGATGCCCGCGATCTGGATGGGCTGGAAGACGCCGTAGTCGAGGTACGACTTGATCCGCGCCAGCGCGTGCACCATCTGGCGGTTGCCGCAGCAGAAGGCCAGCCGCCAGCCCGCCATGTTGTAGGACTTGGTCAGCGAGAAGAACTCCACGCCGACGTCCTTGGCCCCCGGCGCCTCGAGGAACGAGGGGGGCCGGTAGCCGTCGTAGGCGAGGTCCGCGTAGGCGAAGTCGTGGACGACCATCAGGCGGTGCTCGCGGGCGAAGTCCACGACCCGCTCGAAGAACGCGCGGTCCACGCAGGTCGTCGTCGGGTTGTGCGGGAACGAGAGGATCAGCAGCTTGGCCTTGGGCCACGCGAGCTTCGCCGTCTCCTCCAGCCGCGCGAAGAAGTCCCCGTCCGGGGTGAGCGGCACCGAGCGCAGGTCCCCGCCGGCGATCACCACCGAGTACGAGTGGATCGGGTAGGTGGGGTTGGGGACCAGGGCGCCGTCGCCCGGCTGCAGCACCGCGAGCGCCAGGTGCGCGAGACCCTCCTTGGCGCCGATCGTGGCGATCGCCTCGGACTCGGGATCGATCTCCACGCCGTAGCGATCGCGGTACCACTTGGCGATCGCCACCCGGAGCCGCGTGATGCCCCGCGAGGCCGAGTACCGGTGGTTCTTCGGGTTCTGCGCCGCCTCGCAGAGCTTCGCGACGATGTGCCTGGGAGTGCCCAGATCCGGGTTCCCCATGCCCAGGTCGATGATGTCCTCGCCCCGCGCACGGGCCTTGGTCTTGAGATCATTGACGATCGCGAAGACGTAGGGTGGAAGGCGCTTGATCCGGTAAAACTCGTCCATCGTGTCTCCTCGGCTCACCGATCATACTACAGAAGCCATCATCTGACGGAGCGTTAGGACGCACTCGGGAAGCCGGTGCGGGCGCTCGCCGAGCCGGTTGACAGGGGGGCCGGCGCGGTGCTAGAAAGAAGAGAGTACGACCTTCCGCAGCGCCCAACAATAGAGTGTCTGATCCTCAGGGGGAGAACTCCTCCGGGGTTTTCTGTCAAAGGCAGTGAACCTTAGGTCAAGGAGGCACAGATGCTCGGCCGTACTGCACCCCAGAAAGCCGCCGCCCCCTCGCCCGCCCAGGAGGACGGGCGGTCGGCCAGCTCCGTCACCCTGCTCACGATCGTCGGCGAGAGCGCCAAGATGGAAGGGAAGTTCGACATCGCCGACTCGATCCACATCGAGTGCGAGGTGGGCGGTGAGCTGAACGTCGGCGGCCAGCTCGTCATCGGCGAGAAGGGCGTGGTCAACGCCAACGTGCAGACGGTCGACGCCATCATCCAGGGTGTGTACGAGGGCAACATGGTGGCCACCGGCAACGTCGAGATCACCGCGACCGGCCGCGTGACCGGCAACATCGAGACCGACTCTCTCGTGATCTCCAAGGGCGGCTTCTTCAACGGCAACGTGATCAAGAAGAACGGCCACGAGAAGGCGCCGGTGTACCTCGTGGATGACAAGCGGGTCGGCGTGCAGAAGTAGCGCCGGCCGGCCCCTCCCATGTGGTCGAAGCTCAGGAAACCGGCGGCGGCCCGCAGCGATCTGACGGCCTTCATCGACGAAGGCTCGGAGATCGAGGGCAAGTACACGTTCACCGGCACCGTCATGGTCAACGGCAAGTTCCAGGGCGAGGTCGAGACGCCCGACACGCTGATCATCGGCGAGAAGGGCGTGGTCAACGCCAACGTGCGCGCCGGCACCCTGATCGTCAGCGGCGAGCTGGTGGGCAACGTGGTGGCGGGTGACCGCGTGGAGCTGAAGGGCGGGGCCCGAGTCTTCGGCGACGTCGAGGCCCCGGTCGTGGTGGTCGAGGAAGGCGTGCTCTTCGAGGGGCACTGCCGGATGACCAGCGTGAAGCCCGCCGCCCCCGCCAAACCCTCCGACACCGTGGTGGCGCTGAAGCGGTGACCGCGTGAGCCGCCCCCGACGGCTCAACGTCCTGATCGTTGTCAGTGACGGCTCGCGCCCGCTGCGCTTCGCGTTGCCGCGGTGGGCCGTCGTCGCGAGCGTGAGCGCCGCCGCCGCGGTCGTCTCGATTCTTGGCGCCTTCCTCGGCGACTACGTCGTCACGCGTGCGCTGGCCCGCGACCCAGCGGTGCTGCGGCAGCGGGTGGCCGACCAGCAGGCGGTCATCGACGCCTTCCGGCGGCGCGTCGGCGAGATCCGCCTGGAGGTGGCGACGTGGCACGACCTGCACGCGAAGATCTGGGAGCCGTTCGGCCCCGACGCGGGGCCGGCGCGCGCGAGCAAGGGCATCGGCGGCGCCAGCGCGACCTCGAGCGAGCGGTCCGGCGTGCGCCCGTCGCCGCTCGAGGAGATCGACCGGCTGGCCGAGACGGTGAACGAGGAAGGCCAGAACCTGCGCGCGCTCGAGTGGCTGATGGGCCGCGCGGGGAAGGCGCTCGCCCTCATGCCCTCGCGCTGGCCCGTGCGCGGCGCCGTCAACTCCGACTTCGGCAACCGCCTGTCGCCCTGGACCCGGACCGCCGAGTTCCACGGCGGGCTCGACATCGCGGCCGACCGGGGCACGCCGGTCCACGCGCCGGCGCCGGGCACCGTGATCTTCGCCAGCGCGCAGTCGGAGTTCGGGCTCACGGTGATCCTCGAGCACGGCCAGGAGATCCGCACGCTCTACGGGCACCTCTCGAAGGCCCTGGTCACGGCCGGGCAGAAGGTCGAGCGCGGCCACGTGCTCGGGCTCACCGGCAACACGGGCAAGTCCTCGGGCCCGCACCTGCACTACGAGATCCTGGTCAAGGGCCAGTCGGTCAACCCCCGCGCTTACATCTGGGACTAGCAGGCCGCTGAAAAAGGCCCGATCAACTCGGGCCTCGCCTCGCGGCGGGCTCGCAACAGCCTCGCCGACGCCGTTCGGCTCGAACTGCCGTCGTTGGCTCGGTCGCTCCTCCCTGGAGGGCCGGCGCGCGCGCCTCACGCTCGTCTACGGGGCCCGCGACGAGCGGCACAACAACGCGGTCGTGCTCAAGAAGCTCCTCTCCGCGTAAAATGCGGCGGCCGGTGCTTGCGCCGAGGCGCCGGCCCGGAGGACCGCGCCATGCACTTCGACCTCACCGACGACCAGCGCCTCACCCGGGAGATGGTCCGCGCCTTCGCCGAGAAGGAGGTCAAGCCGCGCGCGGCGGAGATCGACCGGACCGACGAGTTCCCGCGGGACCTCTACCGGCGCCTGGGCGAGCTCGGGTTGCTCGGCATGACGCTCCCGCCCGAGCACGGCGGGGCGGGCGCCGACACGATGACGTGGGCGATCGTGCAGGAGGAACTGGCCCGCGCCTCGGCGGCCGTCGCCGACTCCCAGCTCCTCGCCAAGCTGATGACCGACATGATCTGGCGCAACGGCAGCGAGGCGCAGCGGCGGACGCACCTGCCCACCCTCGCCCGGGGCGAGAAGATCTGCGTCATCGCCCAGACGGAGCCCGGCGCCGGCTCCGACGTCGCCGGCATCCAGACCACCGCTCGACCGACCGGCGACGGCTGGGTCCTGAACGGCACCAAGCGCTTCATCACCGCGGCCATGGTCTGCGACCTCGCCGTCGTCGTCGCGACGACGGATCGCGCCAAGGGCGGCGACGGCATCGCGCTGTTCCTGGTGGAGTCCGGCACGCCCGGCTTCTCGCGCGGCTCGAAGGAGGACATCATGGGCGTGCACGGCCTGGCCACCGGTGAGATGGTGTTCGAGGACTGCCGTATTCCCGCCGCGTCCTTGCTGGCCAGCCCCGGGGAGGGCTTCAAGCGGGCGATGGTCTCGCTCGACACGGGCCGCATCGGGATGGGCGCGGAGTGCGTGGGCCTGGCCCAGGCCGCGATGGAGGAAGCCATCGCCTACGCCCGGCAGCGGTCCGCCTTCGGCCAGACGCTGGCCGGCTTCCAGGCGATCCAGTTCATGATCGCGGACATGTCGACCCAGATCGAGGCCGCGCGCCTGCTCGTGCGGCGGGCGGCCTGGCTGAAGGACCAGGGGCGCTCCGTGGCGCGCGAGGCGGCGGAGGCCAAGCTGTTCGCATCGGAGATGGCGGCCCGGGTGACCACGGACGCGCTCCAGATCCACGGCGCCTACGGCTACTCGAAGGAGTTCACCATCGAGCGCCTCTACCGAGACGTCCGCGTGTACCAGATCTGGGAGGGCGCGAGCCAGATCCAGCGGACGGTGATCGCGCGCCGGCTGCTCCGCTGATCAGTGCAGCGCGAAGGCCTGCCAGGCGCTGAAGCTCAGCAGGCCCGAGTCGGTCGCCTGCCCCACGCGCCAGCGCCAGTGGCGGTGACTCCTCGGCGTGAGCACGCTCGCCGGGATCGTGAAGCCGGCCGACGGGCCCGCGGTGCCCGGCACGTCCGCGTCGAGCACGTGGCTGAACGGGCCCCGGGGGCTCATGCTCCGCTGGAGCTCGAGGCGATAGAGCGCTTCCGGCCCCGCGCTCGACGTCCACCGCAGCTCGACCGGGTCCCCGGTCCGCAGTGTCGCGCCCGGCGGGGGCAGCAGCGGCGTCGGCGATCCCCGGTCGGCGCGCGAGACCGGAACCGGGCGGGCGCGGGTGCCCGCCTTGCGAAGCGCCGCATCCGCCAGCCAGGGCTCGGTGAAGTGCGCCGGCCATCCCACGCCCGCGCGGACCTGCGCGCAGGTGACGCGCGAGCCCGGAAACCATGGGGTCCTGGCGCAGCGGGCCTCGAAGGTGTTCGACGCGCCGTCACGCGCCGGGAAGACGACGACCTGGGTGGCGCGGCCCGTACGCTTCTCGTAGCGGCCGCGGATGCGCACCGGCTCGCGCCCGCACACCGTGGTCCACTCGTATCGCGCCCCGCTCGCGTCGAACCGCGCGCTCACGACACGCGGCGGTAGCGCGCAGCCGCGCACGGTGTCGCCGGCTCCGGCGGCGGCCACGAGCACCAAGCCCGTCGCGGCTACCCCGATCGTCGCCCTCATGGAAGCGCGGCCCTGCAACCGAGGTGCCAGGCGAAGAAGGCCGCAAGAACACGGGTGTGCCGCACGCGGGCCGGGCCGCGCGCGCGCCGGTGACGTCGCTCCGCTGACGGCCGGTCGGTCCTCCGTGCCTTCGCGGGCGAGGTCCGGCTCGAGCGCCTCGCGGTGACGTTCGCGCTGGGCGGCGGCCTGGTCGGGACCGCGGGCTGGATTTACTGGTGGCAGCGCGACCGGACGCGGTTCGGCCGGCTCATGATCCGGCGGAAGAACCGGGTCGGCGCGCTGCTCGGCCGTCGGTGGCCGGACGCGCCGGTGCGCCGGTTCCTCGACGAGTACCACGAGGGCAAGGCGACGATCCGGCGGAGCCCGGGCGCGTTCTACCGGATGGGCGGCTTGCCGTACCTGACGATCGCCTGCGACGTCGTGGCCCTCTGCGTCGTGTTCGTCGCCCTCGACCTCTTCCCGAGCGTCTGGGCGGCGTTCATGGGGTTCGTCCTCGCGATGGCGGGCTTGGCCGTGGTCAGCGTCCCGGGCGGAGGCGGGAGCTTCGAGGTGATCCTGAGCGCCTACCTGACGAGCCGGGGGCTCGACCAGGCGCAGGCCATCGCGGGCGCGATCCTCTACCGGATCGTGGCGTTCTGGCTGCCCGCGTTCGTGAGCCTGTTCCTCTTCGCGCAGTTCCGGCGCCGCACGAAGGAGATCCGCGCGGTCACCGCCGAGGCGCGGCGCTGTGAGGCCCGCGCGCGCTGACGGCCGCCGTCAGTCTCCGGCGGCGAGCGCCGCCCGCGCCGCGCGGGCGCCGCACATGCCGTGGACGCCGCCGCCGGGAGGCGTCGACGCCGAGCAGAGGTAGAGGCCGCGGACGGGCGTCGCGTAGGGGACGAGCCGAGCGACCGGGCGCGCGAAGAGCTGCCACAGGTCCTGGAGCCCGCCGTTGATGTCGCCGCCGACGTAGTTCGGGTTGTAGCGCTCCAGGTCGGTTGCGGTCATTACGTGGCGGGCGAGGATGCGGTCGCGGAAGCCCGGGGCGAAGCGCTCGACCTGGCGCTCGATCCGCTCCGCCATGTCCACGGCCGAGCCGTTCGGCACGTGGCAGTAGCCCCACACCGTGTGCTTCCCGGCGGGCGCGCGGGTCGGGTCGAAGAGGCTCGGCTGCGCGAGCAGGACGAAGGGGCGCTCGGGATGGTCGCCGCGCGTGGCCGCGGCCTCGGCCGCCGCGATCTCCTCGCGCGTGCCGCCGCCGTGGACCGTCGCCGCGCGGCGACACGCGTCGGCGCGCCACGGGATCGGCCCGTCGAGGGCCCAGTCCACCTTGCAGGATCCCGGCCCGTAGCGATAGCGCGCGAGGCGCCGCCGGTAGGACTCCGGGAGGCGCCGCCCGGCCAGGGCCAGGAGCTGGCGCGGCGTCACGTCGAGCAGGACGCAGCGCGCCGGTGGCAGCTCCTCGAGCGAGGCGACGGGCCGCCCGGTCACGATCTCGCCGCCCAGGCCGCGGAGGAGCGAGGCCATCGCGTCGGCGATCTGCTGCGAGCCGCCGCGCGCGACCGGCCACCCGCAGGCGTGGCCGAGGAGCGCGAGCACCAGGCCGAACGCCTCGCTCGGAGATTGCTCGAGCGGCAGCATCGAGTGGGCCGCCAGGCCCGCGAAGAGCGCGCGGGCGCGGGGGCCCTCGAACCGGGCGCGCGCCAGCCCGGCCGCGGACCGGAGCGCGGAGAGGCCGAAGCGCGCGAGCGCGATCGGGTGCCGCGGGGGCCCCAGCAGCGCGTCGATGAGCGGCGTCGCCGCGTCCACCAGCGGCTCCATGAGCGTGCGGTAGGCGCGCGCGTCGGGGCCGAGCCCTGTCGCGGTCGCGCCGACCGATCGCTCGAGCAGCACGGCGGTGCCGTCGTCGAGCGGGTGGGCGAGCGGGCTCGGGGGGTGGACGAGATCGAGGCCGTGCGCGTCGAGGGCGAGCGCGCGGAAGAACGGCGAGCCGGCGGCCAGCGGGTGGACGGCCGCGCAGACGTCGTGGCGGAATCCCGGGAGCGTCAGCTCGGCGGTGCGAGCGCCGCCGCCGATCGTGTCCGCGCGCTCGAGGACGAGCACCGCGCGGCCGGCGCGCCCGAGCGTGATCGCCGCCGCCAGCCCGTTGGGCCCCGCGCCGACGACGACCGCCTCCGGCCCCGCCCCTGCCACCGCGGGCTCAGTCAACGTCAGGGGGAGCGACCGCCGCTCCCCCCGACACCCCCCAACGGGCTCCCGCGAGACGTTTCCTCACGCTCTCTCAG
>JACQCN010000028.1 GCA_016201575.1 Candidatus Rokuibacteriota bacterium
CCCTCCGGCGCAGGTCCCGCCGTCAGGCCGCGCCGGCGACCGTGTCGAGCGCGACCTCGACGGCGCGGAGCATCAGCGGGAAGTCCATGCTCGGCTGGTCGGCGCCGCCGGCGGCGACCATCGCGGGCAGCAGCGGCAGGTGGATCAGGCCCGCGCGGGTCGGGCGGCCGCTGCGGGCGAGCGCGTGCAGGGTCGCGTAGAGCGTGCGGTTGCACACGTAGGTCCCCGCGGTGCTCGACACGTAGGCCGGGATCCCCGCGCCGCGCAGCGCCTCGACGATCGCGTCAACGGGCAGCGTGCTGAAGTAGGCCTCGGGCCCGCCGGCGATGCAGGCCTCGCCGCGCGGCTGGAATCCCCGCGTGTCCGGGATCTCGTAGTCCATCACGTTGATCGCCACCCGCTCGACCGCGATCCGCGCGCGCCCGGCCGCCAGCCCGAGGTGGATGACCGCGCCGGGCTCGAGCTCCTCGAGCGCGCCGGCCATGAGCGCGTCCGCCGACGCGTGGTGGACGGGCAGGACCAGGCTCCGCACGGCGCAGGCGCCGACCTGGCGGCCGTCGACGGCCTTCGCGAGCCCTTCCGACGGGTTGACGGCGTGGGCGCCGAACGGCTCGAAGCCGGTGACGAGGATGATCATCGGCCCGTCGTCCGCTCGCCCGGCCCGGACAGGAAGTGTCCCAGTGCCTCGTGGGTCGACGGGAAGGCCAGCTCCGTCCAGGGGATGTCGGCCGGCTTCACCCACTCGACCGCGTCGTTCTCCGCGCAGGTCGCCAGCGTCCCGCCCGTCACGCTCGCCCGGTACACGACGATGACGGGCGAGTCCGTGTAGGAGTAGACGCCGAGCAGGCCCGTGACGCTCACCTCGAGCCCGGTCTCCTCCAGCGTCTCGCGGATCGCCGCGTCCACCATCCGCTCCCCGAAGTCGACGAAGCCGCCGGGAAAGGTCCACTTCCCTTTCGAGGGATCGATGCTCCGCCGCGTCAGCAGGATCTGCCCGTCCTGCTCCGGGATGGTGGCCGCGACGAGCTTCGGGCTCAGATAGAAGACGAAGCCGCACCGGCTGCACACTGCCTGCTCCCGGTGATCGGGCGGGAAGCGCTGGCGTCCGAGTGGCGCCGCGCAGAGAGGGCAGAAGCGGATCGTGCTCGGCGAGAGGATCCGATACGACGACTCGGGATCCGGCATGGAGCCAGTCTAGCACGCGACCTTGACACCCCGTCGACGCGGGTGCTAGAACGCCCGGCGGGGAGGATCTCATGCGCTATCTCGTCGCCGCGCTGCTCACCGTGCTCTCGCTCTGCTCGACCGCCTCGGACGCCCAGCCGCGGGACGAGTACAAGATCGGCGTCCTCGTGCCCCTCACCGGCCCGCTCGCCTTCGAGGGCAAGCGGCACCTCGAGGGCTTCGAGATCGTCCGCGACCTCATCAACGAGCGGGGCGGCGTGATGGGCAAGAAGCTGGTCTTCGCCGTCGGCGACGCCCCCGACCCGACGGCGGCGGCGAGCGAGGCGAACCGGCTGGTCGCCCGCGAGGGCGTCCGGATCCTGACCGGCACCTACTCCTCCACGCTGTGCGGCGCCGCCAGCGAGGCGGCGGCGCGCCAGCACGTGATCTACTGGGAGACCTCCTGCGTCGACCCGCGCTTCACGCGGCGGAACCTCCCCACCGTCTTCCGCACCGAGATCGACGGCACCGGGTTCGGCTGGTACATGGTGGAGTTCGCGGCCAAGCACCTGGCGCCGCGCTTCCACCTCAAGCCGAGCGAGCTCCGGGTCGTGTTCCTGTCCGAGGACTCCTCCTACGGGCAGGGCGTGACCGAGTCGGCGCGGCTGCGGGCGAAGCAGGAGTTCGGGATGCAGGAGCTGGCCGCGGAGTACTACGCCTTCGCGTCCACCAACGACTTCACGCCGGTGATCCTCAAGCTCAAGGCCCTCGACCCGGACATCGTCTTCCACATCGCCCGCGGCAACGACGCCGTGCTCTTCTGGCGCCAGGCCCGCGAGCAGGACTTCCTCTTCAAGGCGCTCGTGCACGCCGGCGCCACCGGCTACGGCTCGCCGGACTTCGGCAAGGCCCTCGGCGCCGACGGCAACGGGCCCTTCGCGCTGCTCGAGCCGGGCCCGGGCTTCCGGCTCGACGCGCTGCGGCCCGCCGGGCAGGCGCTCGAGCGCGACTTCCGCGAGGCCGTGCGCCGGAAGACCGGCTCCTACCCGCTCGGCGGCCACCAGCTCCCGGGCGCGGGACTCTGGGTCCTCAAGCTCGTGCTCGATCGGGCGAAGACGGACGAGCTGGAGGCCTTCCGCGCCGCCGTCCTCTCCCTCGACCTGCCCGTCGGCTCCCTCATCAACGGCTGGGGCGTCAAGTTCGCCGCCAACGGGCAGAACGCCAACGAGCGGGTGCAGCACTACATGCTGCAGTGGCAGAACGGCGAGCTGGTGACCGTGTGGCCCGAGGACTTCACCATCAACCGGGCCAAGTGGATCCCCCTGGGCCCGTGGGATCAGCGCAAGTAGCGTCTC
>JACQCN010000172.1 GCA_016201575.1 Candidatus Rokuibacteriota bacterium
AGCGGGCGCAGCCGGCCGGCCAGCTCCAGCGGCATCGCCACGTTCTCGAGCGCGGTGAGCGTGGGGATCAGGTGGTAGGACTGGAACACGAAGCCGATCCGGTCCCGGCGCAGCCGCGCCAGCGCGTCCTCGTCGAGCCGGGTGATGTCCACACCGTCCAGCACGATGGAGCCCGCGGTGGGGCGGTCGAGCCCGGCGATGAGCCCGAGCAGCGTGGACTTGCCGCTGCCGGAGGGCCCGGTGACCGCCACCATCTCGCGCGCGTCCACGTCGAAGCTCACGCCGTCGAGGATCGTCACCGCCCGCCCGCCACTGCGAAGCCGCATCACGAGGTCGCGCACCTGGAGCATCATCCGACCCATACTACACTTGGCCCGTGAGCCTGCCCCGGACCCCGGCCGTCGTCCTCGTGGCTCTCGTGCTCGCGGCGACCGCCGGCGCCGCGGCTGCCGCCGAGCAGGTGATCGTGGCCCTCGGCGACAGCCTCACCGCCGGCCTGGGCGTGGCGCCCGACGAGGCCTGGCCGGCCCTGCTCGCGGCGCGCCTCAGGCGCGAGGGCTACCCCTACCGGGTCGTCAACGCCGGCGTGAGCGGCGACACGAGCGCCGGAGGCCTGGCCCGGCTCGACTGGGTGCTGCGCAACGACCCCGAGGTCGTCATCGTGGCGCTCGGGGCCAACGACGGCCTCCGCGGCCAGCCGGTGCGCGCGCTGCGCGCCAACCTGACGGCGATCGTGGAGCGCCTGCAGAAGCGCGGCGTGAAGGTGCTCCTGGCCGGCATGCGCCTGCCGCCCAACTACGGGGCGGCCTTCACCGGCGACTTCGCCGCCGTCTATGCGGACGTCGCCCGGCGGACGGGCGTGCCGCTGGTGCCCTTCCTGCTCGACAAGGTCGCCGCGGCGCCCGGGCTGAACCAGGCCGACGGCATCCACCCGAACGCGGCCGGCCACCGCGTCATCGCCGACCGCCTCTGGCCGCACCTGCGCCGGCTCGTGGGCACCTTGCGCAAGAACTCGTGACCTCCGGGGACCAACGTGTGACCTTCCCTGACACGGCTCCGCGCGATCGTCGTCCCCGCGGCCCCTACGAAGGAACACCAGCGGGGGGCGAGGAGGACCGATGCCGCCGTCACCCAGCTCCAGCAAGAAGCCAGCGCGACGCCGGTCGGGGATGCGCTTCCGCTTCCCGTGCGGCCACGTCGAGGCCGGAACATGGATCGACACGCGGATCCGCCAGCGCGGCCGCGCGATGTGGGTCCGCTGCCGCCGCTGCAACCTGATCGCGCTCGTCACCCACTGAGACCTTCCCTGTCACAGCCGGCGGGCATCGTAAGGCTTGCCGTCTTCGAGACGGGACCACACAACAGGGGAGGACCCGATGCCCACAGTCGCCGACGTGAAGCCGCTCGACGAGGTCCTCGCCGCCGTCACCCTGGGTGCGCCGCTGACGCACGGCGCCCTCACCGTCGTCCCCCTCCTGGCCCCCGGCCGGCCCGAGCCCGACTGGCTCACGCTCGCCGAGGCGGGCGATGCCGTCGCCGTCACGGAGGTGAGCGAGGCCGGCGCGGTGCCGACGCTCCGCGTCACCAACGCGAGCGACCGGCCGGTGCTGCTGCTCGACGGCGAGGAGCTGATCGGTGCCAAGCAGAACCGCGTGCTCAACACGACCGTGCTCGTGGCCGCGCAGTCGACCACCACCATTCCCGTGAGCTGCGTCGAGGCCGGCCGCTGGGCCTACCGCACACGCCGCTTCGCCGCGAGCGCTCACTCCCTCTTCGCGTCGATCCGGCGGAAGAAGGCGCTGCGGGTGAGCGCCTCGCTCAAGGTGGGCGCCGGCCACGTGGCCGACCAGGACGAGGTCTGGGACGAGCTGGCCGCCACGGCCGCCCGGCACCTGGTCAAGAGCCCGACGGGCGCGATGCACGACGTGTACGACCACTACGAGGAGGAGATCGAGGAGGGGCGCCGGGCGGTCGGCGCGCGGCCCGGCCAGCTCGGCGCGCTCGTCTACGTCGGCGGCGCGTGGGCGGGCCTCGAGCTGCTGGCGGCGCCGGGCCTGTTCGGCCGCGCCTGGCCGCGGCTCTGCACCGGCTACCTGGCCGACGCCATCGGCGTGGCGCCCGGGGCGGCGGTCACGCCCACCGTGGCAGAGGTGCTGGCCGCGGTCGCGACGGCGGCGATCGAGCAGGCGCCGGCCGCGGGGCTCGGCGTGGAGTACCGGCTGGAGGGCCGGATCACCGGGGCCGCGCTCGCGGTGGACCATCGGCTCGCGCATCTCATGGCCTTCCCGGGGGTATCTTCGCGTTGACAGCCGCACCTTGGGGTGGCCACAATCCGAGACATCGATGCCTCGAGGAGACCAGCTGGCCCGCCAGTGGCGGTTGCTGCAACTCATCGACCGGCCGTCCGGCATCACCGCCGACGATGCCGCCCAGGAGCTCGGGTACACCCGCCGCACCATCTTCCGGGACCTGCGTGTCCTCCAGGACGCAGGCTTCCCCATCTTCACCGAGCGGGCGGCGGACGGCCACCACTCGGCCTGGAAGGTGCTCCAGGACTTCAAGCTGAAGCTCCCCCTGAAGATGACCCTCGCCGAGGTGGTCGCCCTCGTGATGAGCCGGGAGCTGCTGGCGCCCCTGGGCGCCGGCGCCCTCGGCCCCGCCGTCACCTCCGCGTTCGACAAGGTCGCGGCGGTGCTGAGCAAGGACGCCCGCG
>JACQCN010000173.1 GCA_016201575.1 Candidatus Rokuibacteriota bacterium
CTTCGGCACGTTCCGTCTCCCTGGGGATGATGAAATATCCCGCCATAACCTCACAGGAATTCACGACCGACTGACGGCGGCATGACCTCGGCGGGCCGGAACGCCTCGCAGCCACGCTTGCCGGGTCGTAAACCCGGCGTGGCGCAGTCACTCCGCGCTTACTGCGGCCACCGGCGATGATCAGAGTGGATCTGCGGGTGCCAACGATGCGGCTCTCAGATGATTTCTGTGGCCGCCGCGTCAAATGTCGGCCGGCAGGGTAGCCAGATGCACGCGGACAGCGGCACGCCGACGGCCGAGTCCCGGCCTCGACGAGCGACGTCGCCTTTGCTCGAGCCTCAGCGCCGAGATATTTCCCCCGCCATGCACGACAAGACGAAGAACTCCTCGGGCGGGACCAACACGGTCGTGGGCATCAACGATGACGAGGAGCGTACCCTCTACCCGCTGGAGCCGGCGCCGTGGTCGTCCTACCCGGGCGACACGCGCGCCGCGTCGCTGAGCTGGAACGCGAGAAGGCCGCGCGGCAGCTGAGCGGCTGGGAGCTGGTCCTGCTGCCGCACGCCGGCCCATCCTCGGCGGCGCCCTCGCCGCCGCCGGCCTGCTCCGGCGCCGTCTCCCGCTCTGATCCGCTGAGAGGTTGTGAAAATGTCCCCGGAACGGCGGAAGCTCATCCGAAAAGCCCAGCGAAAGCGGGGGTCCGCAACGTGAACTCCCGATTGATTCACAAACTCTGAGTCCGTCCCGCCAGCGCCCGGTGCGGCCCGCAGGCCCCAAACCGGGCGAGGGGGAGCGACGGCTCCCCCTCGCTCGTTTTTCTGGTAGGCTCTCCCCGGGAGGCGCCCGTGACCCTCGACAAGCTCGCGCTGCACACCTGGACGCTCGACACGACCCCGCTCGCCGACGTGCTCCGGATCGCCGGACTGACCGGCTGGAGCGCGATCGAGCTTCGCCGGATCGACTTCAACCGCGCCGTCGAGGCCGGTCACAGGCCAGAGGACGTCCTCGACCTGGTTCGGGCAAGCGGCATGCCAGTCGCCGCCGTCGGGGTCGAGTCAGGCTGGATGTTCGCGGCGGGCGATGAGCGGCAGCGTCTCCTGCGCGTCTTCGCCGACTCGTGCCGGTGGGCGGCGGCCCTGGGCTGCGCCACGGTGATGAGCCCGGTAGACCGCGGCCGCGGCCCCGCCGACCAGGCGGCGGCCAGCATCCGCGAGGTGGGCGACGTCGCGGCCAAGCACGGCGTGCGGCTGGCGCTCGAGTTCAACTCCCAGGCCGAGCAGCTCAACACGCTCGCGCGGATCCGCGAGGTGGTGGCGCAGGCCGGCCACGCGCACTGCGGCCTGCTGCTCGACACCTACCATCTGCAGCGCAGCGGTGCCGACCTGCGCGCCATCGAGGCCGTCGCGCCCGAAGAGGTCGCCTACTTCCAGTACAGCGACGTGCCCCGCAGCGGCCTCGAGCCCGGCAAGGCGCTCGACCGCCTGCCGCCCGGACAGGGCTGCGTCCCGTTCCGCGAGATCTTCGGGCTCCTCGCCAGGAAGGGCTACGAGGGCTATCTGAGCTACGAGGCGCCGAACCCCGCGGCGTGGGCCCGGGATCCCACCGCGGTGGCGCGCGAGGCGCTCGAGGCGACGCGCGCGCTCCTGCCGTAAAGATTGACCGCCTGTCGGAAAAATTCGACGATCTCGAGCGCGGGCCGCTGCGCTCGTGGCGCGCCTTCGCGCGTCACCTGGCTGGCAGTGAACGTGCACGGTCTCCCGCCGGACCTGAGGGTCGAGAGCGACTGGAGGAGGCCCGGACCGTGCCGTGGGATTCCGTCTTCGAGATCGTCCTGACCTTGTCGTTCGACGGAGATGGGCCTTTTCAGCCGCCTGCTACCGGCACCCGCAGGCGGCGCGGAGGGCCGCCTCCACCGACGGCGCCCACGTCAGCGTGCCGACGGCGCTCACGTAGGCGAAGCGCCGGATCAGCATCATCCCGGCCTCGCCGATCTGGACGCGCACCTCGGCCGTCCCGCCGCCCTCGCAGAGCGCGACGAACGAGACCGTCTCGATGTAGTCCTGCGCCGTCTCGGGTCCGGCGGGCGCGACGGCGGCGAGGGCCCCGCAGCCGGGGAGGGTATAGCCCGCGTAGGCGGCGGCGTCCTCGGCGCGCGCGGGCGCGACGCCGCCCAGCCATCCCGTCGTCAGCGTCAGCGCCAGGGCCAGCCCGAGCCGTCCGCCGCCTACCAGTGGAGCGTCTCGCCGGGGTGGAGGATCGCGATCCGCGCCTCCACGGCGGGACGGATCGCCTCGCGGAGCAGGCGGTCGGGCGGCTCGCGGAAGGGCTCGCGGTTGAAGTCGAAGGTCCCGTAGTGCATCGGCACCATCACGCGCGCGCGCAGCTCCTGGAAAAGCCGCACCGCTTCCTCGGGGTTGAGATGGTTGGGATGGTGCGTGGCGTAGGCGTTGTAGCCGCCGATGGGGAGCAGGGCGAGGTCGAAGGGGCCGAGCCGCCGGCCGATCTCGACGAGGCCGGGGTAGTAGCCGGTGTCGCCGGCGAAGTAGAGACGCCGGCTCGGGCTCGCGATGACCCACGAGGCCCAGAGGCGGAGGTTCTGGTCGCGCAGCCCACGGCCGGACGAGTGCTGGGCCGGCGTGCACGTGAGCGTCAGGCCCCGGACGCGCGCCGAGTCCCACCAGTCCAGCTCGACCGCCTCGGTGATCCCCACGCTCGCGAGCCACGATTTCAGACCCAGCGGGACGACGAACAGCGGGTGATGCTCGCGCGAGATGCGCTCGACCGTCGGCGCGTCGAGGTGGTCGTAGTGGTCGTGGGAGATGACGACGACGTCGATCGGGGGCAGATCGTCGAACTGCAGGCCTGGCGGCACCAGGCGGCGGGGGCCGGCGAACCCCACGGGGCTGGCCCCCTCGCTCCAGGTCGGATCCGTGAGGATGTTCACGCCCGCGATCTGGATCAGGAAGGTCGAGTGGCCGACCCAGGTGATGGTCGGCTTGAACCCGTTGGCGCGCAGCTCCACCCCGTCGTTGGCGACGACGGCGGGCGCGGAGCCGCGGGGAGGCGCCGCCTCGAGCGTGAGGAGCCGCTTCGTCCGCTCGAGGAGCGAGTAGTCGTAGCCCGGGTCGACGTTGCGGAAGCCCCGCTTGAGGTGGTGGGCGGGAAGCTCGCCCGCCGGAGTCGGAGCCGTCCACGCCGACAGCCCGACCACCAGCACGAGGGAGACGAGGAGGCTCGACAGCACAGCCCGGTGGCGTGGCGAGGGAAGCCGTGACACTGAGGCGATAGTATACCGGAGGCGGGGAGGAGGACGAGCGGGAACTCCCGAGCCCGGCCGCTCCCGCCGGGCTCGCCGAGCGGCGGGGATAGAGAAGCCGACGGCCGGCCGAGCGGATGCCCGCCGGCCGTCGGGAGCAGGGCCTTGGACGTTTCGGGCAGGTGGCAATTCGAGTGCCACCACTTCGCGGGCCGATGCGAGGGCGCGTGGCATCGAACGTGCGCCGCGTGACGATCGTCCCGTCCCCGTAACGTGTCCC
>JACQCN010000174.1 GCA_016201575.1 Candidatus Rokuibacteriota bacterium
AGGCCGGACTTGCACCGGCAAGAACACAGCACCTTTCCACGGCGCGGGTGAATAATGCGGGCTGGGGAAGTCTCGGAGGGGCCACCTGGGCCCCCTCCGATGATTCAGAGCTGCTTGAAGAACTCCGCCCGGTCGCCGCCGCTGACATCGACCGTCTTCGTCTCGTTCTCCCGCATGACCTCGAGCCGGACGCGGTCGCCGGGCGCGTGCCGCCACAGCGACAGGTAGAGGTCGCGCCGCGTCGGCACCTCCTCGGCGTCCAGCGACAGGATCAGGTCGCCCTCCTTGAGGCCCGACCGGGCGCCCGGCCCGTTGGGCACGACCCCGGCGATGATCACGCCCTCGTCGAGCGGATGGGCGAACACGCCGAGCCACGCCCGCTTCTTCCGGCTCACCACCCGGCCGTAGCGCAGGAACTCGTCGGCGTTCGCCAGGTAGCACTCCATCGGGATCGCCAGCAGGCTGCGGCCGATCTCGGAGAGATTCAGCGAGACGAGCCCGACCATCCGCCCGTTCGGCGTGAAGAGCGGTCCGCCGGCGTAGCCCGGGTTCGGGAAGTTGGTCACGATGCCGCGCTCGAGCAGGTACTCCCAGTAGGCCTCGAACTCTCCGAGGTAGGTCACGACGCCGTTGGCCACCCGACGCTCCTGCGGGCCGCTGGACGAGATCGCGAAGACCTCGTGGCCGCGGTCGAGCGGCTCCGACGACCCCGGGTCGGCCGCGGTCAGCCCCTGGCGCTTCACCCGCAGGAGCGCCAGCCCCACGTCGAAGTCCTGGGCCACCAGCTCGGCGCGGGCCTTGCGCCCGGCCGCGAACGACACCTGGATGCTCTCGCTGCCCATGACCACGTAGTTCGCGGTGAGGACCAGCCCGGCGGGATCGACGACGGTCCCGGTCCCCATGCGCTCCTGCCCGAGGATCGCCGACGACGGGTGCGCCTGGGGGATCTCCGTGTGGACGTTCACGACGGAGGCCAGCAGGTGCTTCAGCAGCTCGACCGACGCGTCCACTCCTCAATCACCCGGCCCGCACATGTCCCAGAGAATACACGAATTGCCGGGAGGCCGGGCGCACGAGTAGAATCGGGTTCGACGTGGAACACACGATCCACCTGATCGAGTACTCCGACTACCTCTGACCCTGGTGCTTCCCGGCGGCCGTGCGCCTCCGGCGGCTCCAGGACGAGCTCGGCGACTGCCTGGTCGTCGAATGGCGCGCCTTCCCGTTGCGGCCCGCTCCGGATCCCACCGCGACGTTCAAGGGGACGTACCGCGAGGACGCGTGGCGGCGGTGCCACGCGATGGCCCGGGGCGACGGCGCCTTCGCCATGTGGTCGCGGCCGGACTACCCGGACTGGAGCCTGCCCGCGCTGGAGGCCGCGAAGTGCGTGGCTCGCCAGGGCCCGGAGGCCTTCGCGCGGCTGCACCTGCGGCTGTACGAGGCGTTCTTCACGCACGGGCGCAACATCGCCGACCGCGCGGAGGTGACGGCGGTCGTGGGCGAGTCGGGCGCCGACATGGCGCGCTTCGCCGCGGATTACGCCGGCGGCACGGCCCGCGACGAGGTGCTGCACGACTACGAGCGCGCTGTCTCCGAGCATGGCGTCCGCGCGATCCCCACCGTCGTCGTCGGCGGCCGGCGCCTGGTCGGCCTGGTCGACTTCGCCGAGTACCGCAAGGCGGTCGAGGAAGCGGCGGGCTGACATGCCGGAGTGGCCCGAGGAGGCCCGCGAGCGGTTCGAGGCGGGCTACCGAGCCCAGATGGACGGCCGCCTCGACGACGCGATCGCCGCCTACACGAAGTCGATCGAGATCTTCCCCACCGCGGAGGCCCACACGTTCCGCGGCTGGGCGCTGAGCTTCCAGGGGTGCTATCACGACGCCATCCGCGAGTGCCGCGTCGCCATCCAGGTGGATCCCGACTTCGGCAACCCCTACAACGACATCGGCGCCTACCTGATCGAGCTGGGCCGGCTCGACGAGGCGATCGAGTGGTTCGAGAAGGCCAAGCGTGCGCGGCGCTACGAGCCGCGCCACTACCCGCACTTCAACCTGAGCCGCGTCTACGTCAAGCAGGGCAGGATCCACGAGGCCATCCGC
>JACQCN010000158.1 GCA_016201575.1 Candidatus Rokuibacteriota bacterium
CGAGGCGTCGACCGCGCGGGCCTGCCGCTTCGCGCGCGACGCCGAGAAGGCCGGCGCCTCGGGCCTCATGGTCCTTCCCGCGATGATCTACAAGTCCGACCCGCGCGAGACGATCGCCCATTTCCGCTCGGTCGCGCGCGCGTCGCGTCTGCCCGTGCTCTGCTACAATAATCCCGTGGCCTACGGCGTCGACCTGACCCCGGCGATGTTCGCGGAGCTCTCGGACGAGCCGACGCTCGTCGCGATCAAGGAGTCCTCGGGCGACGTGCGCCGGATCACGGAGCTCGCGAACCGCTGCGGCGGCCGCTACGCGCTCTTCATGGGGATGGACGACCTCGCGCTCGAGGGCGTCGCGGCGGGCGTCGACGGCTGGGTCGCCGGCCTGGTGAACGCCTTTCCCGAGGAGACAATGCATTTCTGGAGGCTGGCCACCTCGGGCCGCTGGGAGGAGGCGCGCGAGGTGTACCGCTGGTTCGCGCCGCTCCTCCACCTCGACGCGCTGCCGAAGTTCGTCCAGTACATCAAGCTCGCCCAGCAGGAGTGCGGTCGGGGCTCGGAGCGGGTCCGCGCCCCGCGGCTTGCCCTCGAGGGCGAGGAGCGGGAGCAGGTGCTGGGGCTGATCCGCCGGGGCGTCGCCGGCCGGCCGCTCGTGTCCGCATGAATCCCATCCGGGTCGTGGACTCCCACACCGGCGGCGAGCCCACCCGCGTGGTCGTCGCCGGAGGACCCGACTTGGGCCGCGGCCCGATGGCGGAGCGCCTCGCGCGCTTCAAGTCGGAGCACGACGACTTCCGCTCCGCCGTGGTGAACGAGCCGCGCGGCTCGGACGTCGTCGTGGGCGCGCTGCTCTGCGAGCCCGTCGACCCCGCCAGCGCCGCGGGGGTCCTCTTCTTCAACAACGTCGGCGTGATCGGCATGTGCGGCCACGGGACCATCGGCCTCGTCGCCACGCTCGCCCACCTCGGCCGCCTCCGCCCCGGCGCCCACCGGATCGAGACCTGCGTCGGCGTCGTCACCGCGACGCTCCACGACTCGGGCGAGGTGAGCGTCGCGAACGTCCCGAGCCGCCGCACGATCAAGGGCGCGGCAGTCGACGTCGAGGGCCTGGGCCGCGTGACGGGCGACGTCGCCTGGGGCGGCAACTGGTTCTTCCTCTCCGAGCATCCGGGCGACCTCGAGCTCCGGGACGCGGCCTCGCTGTGCGACCGCGCCGGGCGGATCCGCCGGGCGCTGGCGCGCGCGGGGATCCGCGGGGAGAAGGGCGCGGAGATCGACCACATCGAGTTCTTCGCCCGGTCGAAGACCCCGGGGGTCCAGAGCCGGAACTTCACGCTCTGCCCCGGCGGGGCCTACGACCGCTCGCCCTGCGGCACCGGCACGAGCGCCAAGCTCGCCTGCCTCGTCGCCGACGGGAAGCTGAAGGAGGGCGAGACCTGGCGCCAGGAGAGCATCGTAGGGAGTCTCTTTGAAGGGTCGGTGCGGATCGTTGACGGCGTCGTCCACCCCGTGATCCGGGGATCCGCCTACATCACCGCGGAGTCGACGCTGCTCCGCGACCCGCGCGATCCTTTCGCATCGGGCATCAGGGAGGACCGGACATGAGAATATGGCCGCTGTCGATCGTCGTCGCCTGCGCCCTGTCCTGCGGCAGTCCCGCTCCGCGGGAGCCGCGCCGGGACGTCGCGCTCCTGGCCCCCCAGCGCCCCTCCGCCGAGATGGCCCTGCTGATCGAGCAGTACGAGGCCGACCGCGGCGCCCTCGAGCGCACCTACAACCTCCCCTTCGCGACCCGGCGGCAGGAGCGCATGACGGCCTTCTACGACGGCTGGGAGAAGAAGCTGGCCGCGCTCGACTTCGCCGCGCTCCCGCGGGACGGCCGCGTCGATTTCATCCTCCTCCGGAACCACCTGCGGAACGAGCGGGCGCTGCTGGAGCGGCGGACCAAGGTCGACGAGGCCGCCCGTCCGCTCGTGCCTTTCGCGGCCCTGATCGCCGGGCTCGAGGAGCAGCGACGCGCCTTCGAGGCCGTCGACGCCGAGGGCGCCGCGGGACGGGTCGTGGCGCTGGCGAAGCAGGTAAGAGAGGCGAAGAAGAGCGCGGACACCGCTCTCGACCGCCCCGCGGCTCACCGCGCGGCGGACTGGGTCGACCGCCTGCGGTCGACGCTGAAGAACTGGCACAACTTCTACTCGGGCTACGATCCGCTCTTCACCTGGTGGGTGGAGAAGCCCTGGAAGGACGCGGACCGGGAGCTGGAGGGCTACGCCTCCTTCCTCCGCGACAAGTCGGGCGAGCGCAAGGAGGGGGCGGAGGGGCTCGTGGGCGCCCCGATCGGAAGCGAGGGGCTGAAGGCCGAGCTCGCGCGGGAGCTGATCCCCTACGGTCCCGAGGAGCTGATCGCGATCGCCGAGCGCGAGTTCGCCTGGTGCGAGGCGCGCATGAAGGAGGCGTCGCGCGAGCTGGGCTGCGGC
>JACQCN010000029.1 GCA_016201575.1 Candidatus Rokuibacteriota bacterium
GGCGAAGCGGGCGCCGCCGTTGCCCTCGAACGGCAGATGGAGCCCCGGCGCGGGCGCCGGCGCCTCCGTCGCGGTGGCGCCGTTGGAGGTCTCCGCGGCCGCGGGCTGGCGCTTGACGCCCAGGAAGTTGGTGGCGATGCCGGCCACCACGCCCGTCACGAACGCCGCCACGGGCCGGAACACGGTGATGATCGGATCCATGAGCGCGTAGCTCAGGGCGATCGAGTCGATCCCGGTCTCCGGCGTGGAGATGAGGAAGGAGACGGTGGCGCCCCGGGTCGCGCCCTGGCGCGCGAGGCCGAGCGCGGTGGGGAGGACGCCGCACGAGCAGAGCGGCAGCGGCGTGCCGATGGCCGACGCCCACAGGACGGAGCGGATCTTGCCGCGGCCGAGGAACCGCGTGAGCAGGGCCGCGGGCACGAGGACGGCGAAGACGCCGGCGAGGACGAACCCCAGCAGCAGGAAGAAGGAGGCCTCCCGCAGGATCGACCACGCCTCGCCGGCCACCTGGAGCAGGAACTCCGTCACGCGCGACTCCGGCGCCGGCGGGGAAGGCCGGGGGCCGGCCGGCTGGCCGGCCCCCGGTACTGCGAATGGACCGCGTGCGTCACTCTCTACCTGGGCAGGTACTTCTTGTCGAGCGCGCAGGCCACGGAGTACTGCGGGTCGACGACGTTGGCGATCTTGATCACGGCCGTTTGCCCCAGGAGCTGGTAGGCGTCGATCTTGTCGTACCCGTAGTCGGTGACGAGCCAGTTGATCATGTCGGAGCAGGCGAGCCGCAGCGCGTCGATCAGCGGGCGGGTGCTGCCGATCGACATGATGTACTGCTGATTCTCCAGCCGCGGCCAGTTGATCTTCTTGCCCTTGATGACCTCGACGGTGAACTGCACGTCGAACGAGGTCTCGATCGCCGCGCCCATGATCTCCCCGTCGCCCTGGGCGGCGTGGCCGTCACCGATCATGAAGAGCGCGCCCCGCTCGAACACCGGGAAGTACATGGTGACGCCTTCCACGACCTCGTTGAAGTCCATGTTGGCGCCGTGGGTGCTCGGCACCAGCGAGCTGATGCATTCCTTGCCGTAGGGCGCCGTGCCGATGGTGCCGAAGAAGCCGCGGATTGGGACCTCGACCTTGCCGATCTTGCTCTTCGGCATGTTGAGCACGGCCACGTTGCGCGACCGGTCCAGGCGCCAGATGAAGAGCTGGTCCTGGACGGGCGGGGTAACCATCATCGTCTTGTACTCGGGGGCCAGGGCGCCGAAGTAGGGCAGGGCGCCGCCCCAGGCCCAGTCGCGGTTCACCGCGACCTTGTCGAGGTGCACCTTCAGCGTGTCACCGGGCTCGGCGCCCTCGACGTAGAAGGGGCCGGTCTGCGGATTCACGCGGGCCAGGTCGAGGTGGCCCTCGGCCGAGGTCTTCATGGTGGGCTGGAAAGCGTCGTTGGAGGCGTCACGGGTATTGGTGATGACCGTGTCGCCGGACGCGATCCGCGCGGCGGGCGGATGCGAGTAGCAGTAGGTGAAGTAGACGGTCTGAGGCGTGTAGGTGATGGTCTTGGCCGACACCGGCAGGCTCAGCACCAGCACGAGCAACGCGGGCGAGACCAGCAGGGCGGCTATGAGCTTCATCGTGCGTGCGTCGAACATTGGATCGCTCCTGACCAAACGTAAGAGTGGACGGTGTTGTCAACTCCCCCGTGCGATGACTGCCTTGTGCCCACCTCCTCTCCCTCGGGCGCGTTCGCCGGAGATCAGTGCTCCGGAAAGCGAAACCGGCTGTCCCGCAGGAGCCGGAACAGCTCGGAGTCCACCGGCAGCACCATGGTCGTCTCCTTGTCGACGGTCTTCTTCATGGCGTCGATCGAGCGGACGAACCGGTAGAAGTCCGGCGCCTGGGTGAGGCTGTCGGCGTAGATCTTCGCCGCCCGCGCCTCGCCCTCGCCGCGGACCTGCTGCGAGAGCTTGTAGGCCTCGCCCAGGAGGCCGCTCTTGGCCTTCTCGGCCGCGGCCCGGATCTTCAGCCCCTCCTCCTCGCCCTCCGAGCGATACTGCATGCTGATCCGGATGCGCTCCGACTTCATCCGGGCGAACACGCTCGCCCGGTTCTGCTCGGGGAAGTCCAGCCGGCGCAGGCGCACGTCCACCACGTCGATCCCGTAGTCGCGCAGGGCGATCTCGCGGTACTGTCGGGTCACGCCGGCGAGGATCGCCTCCGCCCGGTACTCGCCGGGCGCCGTGGACACGAAGGCCGAGAACGGCGCGCCGCCCAGGGCGGCGCCGAACTCGGCGAAGAACGCTCTGGATCGGCAGCTTGAGCTTGAGCCCGGCGGCGGTCTCCACGCGCACGGGCTTGCCGAACTGGGTGACGACGGCGAACTCGCCCGCGCCCACCGTGAAGACGCACAGGGAGGCGAGCCCGACCAGGACCGCGCCGAGTCCGAGGAGAGCGAGCAGCCTGACGCCGCGCGTGAGACCGATGGCGGCCAGCCTTCCACCTCTGGGTGAATCTGACGACGAGGGGAGATAGTAACAGGAGCGGAGGCGTAATCAAGTGCCCCCGCCCGGAGGCGGGCGGGGGCGCGGACGTCAGGGCGCGTCGACGATCGTGATCCCCCACGGGAGCGTGCCCGCTTTGATGCGGCGCACGACGGTGTTCGAGCGCATGTCGATCACCGCCACCTCGTTGTCCCGTCCGACGGTGACGTACAGGAAGTTGCCGTCGGGCGTGACCGCCGTCCACCACGCGCGCGGGCCCACGGGAATCGCGGCGATGGTCGTGAGCGTCTCCGCGTCGAGCACGCGCACCTCCGCGGAGCCGCCGTGGGAGACGTAGAGGCGGGCGCCGTCGGCGGTCACGCGGATGTCGACCGGGCGAACGCCGCCCGTCTCGGCGGACTTCACGAGGGTCCAGGTCGCGGTCTCGACGATGGAGACCTGGTTGGCCGCCTCGCTGGCCACGTAGAGGCGGCGCGTGTCCGGCGAGAAGCGCATGCCGCGCGGGTTCTTGGGGACGGGGATCTTCTTGATGACCACGACGCGGGCGGCGTCGATCACGTAGATGTCGTTGGAGGTCTCGTTGGAGACGACCACCCACCGCCCGTCGGGCGAGAGGACCGCCGTCTCCGGCTCGACGCCGACCGGGATCTTCTTCACGATCTTCAGCGACGCCACGTCGATCACCGTCAGCGACTGGTCGTTCTCGTTGACCACGAAGAGGTGGCGGCCGTCCTGGCTGGGCGTGAGCCCCTCCGGGTCCTCCCCGGCCGGCGCCGTCTTCAGCACGGCGAGGGTGGCGGCGTCGATGACGCTCAGGGTGTTCGAGTTGCTGTTGGAGAGGTAGACGTGCTTGCCGTCGGGGCTCCCGGCCACGCCGCGGGGCCGCTTGCCGACCGGGATCGTCTTGACGACGTTCCCGCTCGCCGCGTCGATGACGGTGACGTCGTTGGACTTCTCGTTGGTCACGAAGACGCGGAGCGCGGCGTGGGCGTCTGTGAACGCCGCCGCCATGAAACTGCCAAACACGAGTCCGGCCAGCACGAGCGCGCGCATGTGGAGACCTCGTTGTGAGTGTGATGAGGCTGTCAGAACTTACGCCAAGTGTATAGCCGGGTGTCAAGCGGGGGATTCGGGTGATGATGACAAGTCAAATGACCGCTCCTGTTTGACATGTGATCTGACCGCTTCCAGCAAACGGCTCCAGCGGTCACGGGAGTGCGACGGCGCGCGGCCGGGTTCGGGTTGACCGCGCGCGCCCGGCGGGCTAGAGTGCGGGCACTTCCGGGAAAGGAGCCGTCGCGCTCATGAAGATCACCGCGGTCCGCGCCCACCCGCTGTCGATTCCCCTCGCGCCCATGACGCCGCACTCGCCCTGGCTCGAGGGCATGCCCAAGCAGGTCCTGGTGGAGGTCACCACCGACGAGGGTCTCACCGGGTGGGGCGAGTGCTTCGCCTACGGCGCGCCGCTGGCCGTCGCCAGCGTGGTCCACGAGGTGCTCGCCCCGCTCGTGACCGGCGAGAACCCGACCGAGATCGAGCGGCTGGTGGAGAAGATGGAGAAGGCGATGCTGCTCTACGGCCGGCGCGGCATCGCCGTCCACGCGATGAGCGGCGTCGAGATCGCGCTGTGGGACATCGCCGGCAAGGCCCGTCGCGCGCCCGTCTACGACCTGCTCGGCGGCCTCTACACGCCCCGCGTCCGCGCCTACGCGAGCCTCCTCCGCTACACGACCCCGGCCGCCGTGGTCGCGTCCTGCCGGCACTTCGCCGCGGCGGGGTTTGGCGCGCTCAAGCTCCACCAGATCGACGTGGAGTCGGTCCGGGTCGCGCGCGAGGCGGTGGGGCCGAACGTGCACCTCATGCTCGACGTGAACTGCCCGTGGAGCCCGCAGGAGGCGATCCGCATGGGCCGGGCCTTCGAGCCCTACAACCTCGCGTGGTTCGAGGAACCGGTGTGGCCGCCGGAGGACTACCGGGGCCTGGCCGAGGTGAGCGCGGCGCTGGAGACGCCGGTGGCCGGGGGCGAGAACGAGGGCCTGGCCCAGGGCTTCGCCGACATCGTGGCCCAGCGCGCCGTCGACATCCTGCAGCCGAGCATGACCAAGGTGGGCGGGCTGCTGCACTCGAAGAAGATCTGCACGCTGGCCGCGGCCGCCAATCTCCAGGTGGTGCCGCACTCGTTTTACTTCGGCCCCGGGCTGGCGGCCACGCTGCACCTGATCGCCTCCACGCCGGGCCTGGCCTACCTGGAGTACCCGACGGGCGACCTGCAGGCGCCCATCCTGACCGAGCCGATCCGCGCGCGCGACGGCTTCGTGGCCGTGCCCACGGGGCCGGGCCTCGGCGTGACCGTGAACGAGGAGGTGCTGAAGCGCTTCCCCTACGGCAGCGAGGGCAAGCGCCTTTTCATCCTGACGTAGTCACTCGGAGGGGGCTTCGCCCCCCTTCCGAACCTCCCCGCTTTGTTGCGCCGGCGGAGCCGGCGCTCGAAGCGCGTTACTCCGACGCGATGTGAGGGGAAGCCCGGTCGTAGACCCCGACGACCTCGTCCCTGGCGACGCGCGCGAAGCGACGGCCGGACTCCAGAGTAGACCGCCACTCGTCCTCGGTGAACACCAGCACGTCAGCCGGCACGGGCAGGCGAGTGAGATCCCATTCGGTCGCCCGCCGAGCAGCGGGCGTCGCTGACGAGGCAACGACGATGACCACGTCGAGGTCACTCCCCACACCCCAGTTGCCGCGCGCGTACGATCCGAAGTACCCGACACGCCGCAGCTCGGGCCGCGAGCGCGCCACGTCTGCCCCAGACCGATCTGGTCCATGAGGAACGGTACATCGGCAACTCCGCTCTACACGAAGTGCTGCCTTTAGGCCTTCCGCTCGGGGCACTCCAGCCGATCGCAGCCATGCACCGCGGCGGCGCCGTCCGGCCTGCACGCGCTCATGCGAGCCGGACGGCGCGTCTCCACGCCTCGCTTCCGGACCCTTTCACCGCCCTGCGGGGCTCCGCGGCTACCCGAGCTGCTCGAACGCGTGGCCGGCGCGCAGCACGGTGCCGTCCTCCCAGTGCCGGCCGATCAGCATCATGCCGACGGGCAGGCCCTCCGACTTGCCCACCGGCACCGTCAGCGCCGGGTGCCCGGTCACGTCGAACGGGCAGGTGTTGGGGAGCATCTCCAGCGCCCGCGCCACGTAC
>JACQCN010000159.1 GCA_016201575.1 Candidatus Rokuibacteriota bacterium
ACGTCATCCCATCACGCTAGCCCGCATCGTTCACGAACGGTAGTCGCGTGTGGCGGGCGGGTCCTGTCGCAGGGTGCGGTCCCCACGGGGCCGGCTCCGTCACCCACTCGCCCGAACGCCGCGCGGCGCGCGGCGGACGGGACGAGGGGGGCCCACTGCGCGCGGCCCCGCGGGGACCGCACCCTGCGCCACCCGTCCGGTCGCGCCATCGCCGTTCGTGAACGATGCAGACTATCGCGCTCGCACGCCACTCATCGCGGGAAGAGTAGGATGGCGTGGGAGCCAGCGGGTGGCGCCGCGGGCGGGCGCCCGGCCGCGCGGAGCGCACCGCGAGACAGGCGCGCGGAGAGGACTCGACGCGCGCCGCCGTGAAGCCTGGCGCTCGCGGGAGCGAGCACGGCAGGGCTGCCCGCGGCGACAGGACCCGCGCTCCCCGCCATCCGTACCGAGGCGCGAGAGACCCGACCGCCCGCGCAAGACGCGCGGTCACGGCGAAGGCCGGAAGCGCCCGCCCCACTTCGCGCGCACGTCGGCGAGCATCCGGGGCGTGACCACGCTCTGGCCCTGGCCCCGCGCGTAGGCCTCCACCGCCTTGACCACCATCCCGCGCGCGAACGAGGGGATCGCCAGGAGCCGGGCCCGCGCGGCCTCGTCCCAGGCGATCTCGTACGTCACCGGCAGCCCGAAGGTCTGCTCGGCGGGCAGGTCGATCAGTTGCCCGCCGTGGGCGCCGGGCTGGTACGCGCACGCCGGATCCTCGGCGAGATAGTCGCCGTAGGTCGCGTAGGCGCGGCACCGGCAGCCGCCGCAGATCTTCGAGAACTCGCAGGCGCCGCACCGCCCGCCGAGCTTCGGGTCGCGCAGGTCCTCGAGCACCGGCGCGCCGCGCCAGAGATCGGCGAAGGAGGCGCCGCGCAGGTTGCCCGCCGAGACCGGCATGTACGGGCACGGGGTCACGTCGGCCTCGGGGGTGATGCGGCAGTAGTACTTCCCGGCCGGGCAGGAGCCGTGCGCGTAGTTCCGGAGGAGCGGGGAGGCCGGATCGAGCTGGTAGATGATGCGCCGGAAGTGCGGGGCGCACTTGGCGCGGATCAGGAGGTCGCCCGCGCGGCCGACCGGCGTCGACCAGGGGTCTTCGAACCCGCCGGCCGGCGGCGGCGAGGCCGTCCGGCCCAGCATCCGCTGCACGAACGAGGGCGGGCCCCCGTCCACGCCCTGGGCCTTCGCCAGCCAGGTCAGGATGCGCTCGTACTGCTCGGGGTCGATGTCGGTCAGCTCGCGCCCCCGGCCCGTGCGGACCAGGAAGAAGAAGTTGAGGACCTTCGCCCCCAGCTCGCGGGCGAGGTCGATCATGGCGGGGACCTGCCCGAGGTTCCAGTCGGTCACCGACATGTGCAGCGAGAAGTCGAGCCCCTCGTCCTGGAGGACGCGGGTGGCGCGCACCGCGCCGTCCCACGCCCCGGGCAGGTGCCGGAAGCGGTCGTGGCGCTCGCGGTCGGTGGAGTCGAGGCTGATCGAGGCCCCGAGGATGCCGGCGGCGCGCATGCGCCGCGCTTCCTTCTCGCGCAGCAGCACGCCGTTGGTGCCGAGGACGACCGTGAACCGCCGGTCGGCGGCGTAGGCCGCCACGTCGAAGATGTCGCGGCGGAGGAGCGGCTCGCCGCCGGTCAGGATGAGGAAGACGCTGGGGTTGACCTCGGCGATCTCGTCGACGACCCGGCGGCATTCCTCCGTCGTCAGCTCGTCGCGGGTGTCGGCGCCGGCGAACGCCGACATGTAGCAGTGGGCGCACTCGAGGTTGCAGCGCCGGGTGAGGTTCCACGACACCGAGTACGCGGTGTACACGGCCCGGCCCGGCGTCCCCACCGCCCTCCCGGCCCTACGACTTCTTGCCGTTCCGGACGTAGCCCGCGATGACCTCGTTCATCGTGTCGCGGGCGTGGCCGATCCCCTCCTCGCACACCGCGAGGTCGATCGTGGTCACGCCCTTCTCGCGGGACACCTTCTCGACTTCCTCGCGCGTCATGTCACGCATGAAGCCGGCGGGCACCCGGTTGAGCCGGGCCACCGCGTCCTCGGTCCACGCGAACTCGCTGGCCGCCGTCGCCTCGCGCGTGCGCGTCTCCTCGGCCGGCGTGAACTTCGTCCGGGCCAGCAGCGTGTCCCAGCCGGCGCCGAGCTTGTCGCGCCCCACCGTCTCCTCGATCAGCGGCAGCGCCAGCTCGCAGGTGATGACCGCGATCTTCCGGGACCGCGCGTACTTCTCCACGCGGGCCTTGGCGCGCCGGCGGAGGTAGGCGTCGGTGACCTCGCGGAGGGCGTCCCGGGCGTCGGCCGACCACCTGGTGACCACGCCGGGCATGGACTCCTCCTCGGCGACGCCGCCCTCCTCGGCGGCGATGGCCTCGACCACCTCGCGGCTGATCGTCTGGAACCGGCCGGCCTCGGCGCCGCACACCGGGCACTTCACCACGGGGTTCGGCCCCTTCACCGTGTAGCCGCAGACCGAGCAGATCGCCGTCACCGCCTGGCTCTGGGCGCGCAGCGTGGCCACCGCGAGGTCCTCGGCCAGGATCTGCATCTTCTCGGCCATGCGGGTGGGCATGAAGATCGCCATCGCCTCGTCGATGACCTTCGAGGTGATGACGGTGTGCCCCTGCTCGATCGCGTAGCGGAGCAGCGCCGTGCGCGCGATGTTCTTCACCTGGGCGGGCACGCGCTCCATCCGCGCCTCCGCCTCCTCCGTCCAGGCGATGATTTCCTCGGCCTTCACGTCGAGGGGCGGGTAGAACCGGCCGCCGGTGAGGAGCACGTTGCCCGGGGCCAGGCGCATCAGGTTCTCGGTGTTGGAGCCGAGGTCGACCTCGTGCTCGTCGGAGTGCACGCCGACCCGCCCCAGGATGAGGAGCCAGGGCTGCTCCTTGCGGGCGAAGGTCAGGATCTTCTCGAAGCACTTGCCGTCGAGCAGCGTGATCGACAGCTCCACGCCGTCCTCGGCCGCGAGCTTCCGCGCGATCTCCAGGTGCGACTGGTAGATCTTGGCCAGCCCCGTATCGATGATCTCCTCGTGCAGCTGCTCCTGCTCCTTGAAGCGGAAGATCTTGGAGGCCTTGTCGTTCAGGACCCCGACGATCCCGTTGAACATCGCGTAGTGGAGGTAGGGGTCGTAGACGGCCACGGCCTGGAGCGGCCGGCCGAGGGCCTTGCCGAGGGCGATGCCGAGCTTCAGCCCGTGGAAGGACTGGGGCGACCCGTCCACGCAGGCGACGATGGCGCCCTGCTGGTCGCGCAGCGGGTCGGCGTTGCGGATGATCAGCGTGTCCGTGGCCACGCGGCGCACGAAGCGGTCGGTCACGCTGCCGAGCTGGCTGTCCTTCACCGCGCCCATGCCGAGGGCGCCCATCACCACCAGGTCGTAGTCCGCCGCCAGGGCGTCCTCGATCAGCACCTTGTAGTGCTTGCCGTCCTGCATCTTCCGCTCGAAGGCCAGGCCCGCCTCCGCGCACTTCCGCTCCATCACGTCGAGGTAGGAGTCGGAGATGAGCTGGAGCCCCATCGTGATCAGCGAGTCGTGGATCTTCCGCTGGCGCTCGAGCTCCGTCTCGTCCTTGTACTCGTCGGGGAGCGTGTACTCCATCTGCTTGAACCGGTAGTCGTGCAGCCGGGCGGCGTACACGTGCATGCCCGTCAGCCTCGCCCCGAGCGCCCGCCCCAGCTCGACGGCCAGATCGATGGCCCGGTTGGAGTAGTCGGAGTTGTCGACGGGTACGTAGATGTGTCGGTACATGCGCTGGGCCTCCTCGGCTATTTGAGCTCGAAGTCGAGCGTCGCCGTCCCCGACGGCGCGATCGTGACTCCGCGCGTGAGCGAGCGGGGCTCGTCGTAGACCGGCCGCCCGTCCTTGTCCTTGCCCTTCGGCGTGAACCCCTCGTGCCACATCGTGACCGTGTACCGGCCGGGCGGGATTCCGTCGATCCGGTAGCGGCCGGCCTCGTCGGTGACCGCCAGGTACGGGCTGTCGTGCACGTAGAGCCAGGCCGCCATGTGCGTGTGGGCGTCGCAGAGCACGTGGACCGGGCCGGCGCGGGTGAGCCGCTTCGTGATGTCGATCACCTGGTCGCGGTTGGGGAGGGCCAGGTTGAAGACGGTGGTCCGGCCCTGCACGCCCTTGACCGCGAGCAGGCCGTGCGTGTCGTGGAGCACGGGGTCGGCGTTCTTGACGCGCGCCCGGGCGCCCGCCATGACCGCGCTCACGTGGGGGACGAACCGGCAGTGGGCGTTCTCGATCAGCACCTCGTGCTCGGGCTTCTTGCCCCGCGCCACGCCCTCGATCAGCACCACCGTCCCCCGCACCCCGCGGCCGGGCTCCACCACCAGGGCCTCCGACTCCTTCGCGTCGCCGCACACGTCCCGGTTCTTGGTGACGGCGATCGGCTCGAGGCGGGGCGGCGGGCCCGCAAAGCGGACCATCCCGCGCAGCGAGCCCCCGTCCGGGACGGGCGCGATCTCGTAGGCGGCGGCGACGGCGGGACCGGCGACGAGCGCCAGGAGCGCGCCGGCGAGGACCGATCGGGTGCGCATGGCCGGGCCACCATACCGTGCCCGGGCCGGGACGGCAACCATCTCGGACGCGTGTGCGGCCGGCAACGTGTTCACCTCAATCAACGTCGGGGGGAGCGAGCGCCGCTCCTCCCCGACGCCCCCCACCGGCTATCGAGGGCGCCGATTCCCTCACGCCCTTTCAGGGTTCCGGGTTGAGCCAGTACTCCAGCGCGAGCCAGAGGCCGCGGCTGTAACGGAAGAACCAGATCGGGAAGACGACGCCGAAGGCGCCCCACAGGACCCGAAGGCGCCCCACAGGACCCACGAAGTACCCCTGCGCGCGCTCGAAGCGGAGGCCGCAGAGCGGGCACCCGGGGGCCATGGCGAACCAGCCGCGGAAGAGGCGCGTCCCGCCGCAGCGGGGGCACCGGAGCGAGAGCCCGCGCCGGAGGACGGGCCCCGCGCCCTCCCCGCCGCCGAGTGCCGCCATGCGGGCTCACGCCGCCGGATACAGCCGGTACAGCATCAGGTAGACGATGACCCCCGTCACCGACACGTACAGCCAGACCGGCAGCGTCCACTGCGCGATCCGCACGTGCCGGGGGTACCGCGCCCGCAGGCCGAAGGTCAGCGTGACCACGGCGAGGAACGGCACGAGCGCGGCGAGGATCGTGTGGGTGACGAGGATGCCGAAGTACAGCGGGCGGACGAGCCCGGCGCCGGTGAACCGGACGGAGCCGACGTGGGCGTGGTACACGAGGTACGAGACCAGGAACAGCATCGACACCGCGAACGCGGAGAGCATGCAGACCTTGTGAGCGGTGAAGCGGCGGCGCTTCACGAGCCCGAGGCCGATCGCGAGCAGGACGGCCGCGGTCGCGTTCAGGGCGGCGTTGAGCGCCGGCAGCGACGCGACGTCCAGGGTCACGGCCGGCCCGGTCGCCTCCTCAGTGGCTCTCGGTCGTCGCCGCGGTCGGCGGCACGCCCGATGTGTGGCCGAACGGGTTGCCGTCCCAGACGAGGAGCAGGACGAGCAGGGTGCCGATCGTCAGCGGCGTCAGCGCCACCAGCCCGAGGGTGCGGGTCTCGAAGCGCAGGTGCATGAAGTACATCGCCACCAGGCTCGCCTTGGTCAGGGCCAGGGAGCAGAGCAGGATGCCCACCACCAGCTTCGGGAGCCCCGTGAAGATGACGGCCAGCTCGAGCACGGTCAGGATCGCCAGCCACCAGAAGATGGCCATGTAGTTCGTGTGCTTGTGTTCGACGGCCTGCGCCATCGTAACCTCCTTAAGAGGATCGACCGTGTAGGCCGATCAAAAAGGTCCAGGTCCTTTTCATCGGCCTACAGGAGATACATGAAGGTGAAGACCATGATCCACACCAGGTCCACGAAGTGCCAGTAGAGCCCCACGATCTCGGTCATGTTGTACTTGCGGCGCGCGTCGGTCTGCCGCGACACCGCCCCCATCACGCCCAGCAGGTAGATGACCCCGCCGGAGACGTGCAGGCCGTGGAAGCCGGTGACCATGAAGAACGAGGTGCCGAAGAGCGTGGCCCCCCACGGATTGCCGCCGATGTGGAGGCCCCGCTCGATCAGGTGCGTCCACTCGTAGGCCTGCAGGCTCACGAAGATCGTGCCGCCGAGGGCGGTGAGGAGCAGGAAGAGCTGCGCCCGGCTCTTGTCACCTGCGCCCACCTTCTCGAGCGCCTTGACCATCGTCACGCTCGAGCAGATGAGGAGGAACGTCATGAACGCCGTCAGGTTGATCCCGAGGACGTTGTAGGGGTTCGGCCAGTCGGCGCTCGTCGCCCGCATGACGCCGTAGCCCGCCAGCAGCGTGCCGAAGCCGACGGCGTCGCCGGCGAGGAATATCCACATCCCGAGCTTGCCCCAGCTCTCCGGTGTGAGCGGGCTCTCGGCGGGCTCGACGGCCGTTCCTGCGTGCAGTTCAGCGACCTGGCTCATGTCTCCTCCATTTACGCGAAAGTGATCCGGATCCTCGGCGGCATCAGTGCAGGTACACGAGGACGTAGAGGATCGGCCACAGCGCCACCACGTAGTGCCAGTACATCGCGCAGACCGTGACCGGCGTCGCCCGCCGCGCCCCGAGGCGCCCCCGCCACACGCCGAGCGCCACCACCACGAGCCACGTGAGCGCGCCGAGCACGTGGGCCCCGTGCAGGCCGATCAGCGTGTAGAACGTGCCGCCGTAGACGCCGGAGGACACGCGCAGCCCGAACCCGATCAGGCGCACCCACTCGAGGCCCTGGACGGCGAGGAAGACCACGCCCAGCAGCGCCGTGAGCCAGAGCCCGCGCTGCAGCCGCGCGCGGTCGCCCCGCCGGAGCCCTCGCACCGCCGCCCGCATGCTGAGGCTCGAGGCGAGGAGGCAGAGCGTGTTGAGGCCGGTGACGAACACCGGGAGGCGCGGCTGCGTCGGGGGCGGCCACACCGGCGCGCCGACGCGCAGCACGAAGAAGCCGGCCACGAAGGCGGCGAAGAGCATCGTCTCGGCCCCGAGGAAGACCAGCAGCCCGAGCCGCGCGTTGTCGATCGGCCGGCCGTCCTCGCCCTCCGACCGGCCATGCCCGTCGGCGTCGAACGGCGGCGGGATGGGCGGCGGCAGCCGCTGGACCGGGCGATCGAGAACCGCGGAGGGGGGCGCTGCCCCCGTTCCGAACCTCCCCCCGGAAGGACTGCGCCGGCCAAGCCGGCGCTCGAAGACCTCGGAGGGGGGCGCTGCCCCCCTTCCGAACCTCCCCCCGGAAGCATTGCGCCGGCCAAGCCGGCGCACGATCGGGCGCGGGATCGGATCAGACGCGTCTCGCAGTTGACCCAAGCCGTTCATGAGGTCACCAGCGAATGCCGACCAGGAGCGCGCCGACCGCGAGCGCGGCCATGATCAGCAGCAGGACGCGCAGAATCCGCCGGTTGCGGTCGCGCAGCGCGTGGTCGTCGCGGGTCGCGATCATGTCTTGTCGAGGGCCAGCAGGACCAGGAGGGCCGGCAGGTACAGCAGCGACGCGAAGAGGACGCGGCGCGCCGCCGCCGTCGAGGGCGCCACGGCCTGCGCCATCCCGAAGGCCAGGAACACGAGGCCGAGCAGGAGCGCGCCGGTGAAGTAGGCGACACCGGCCAGGCCGGAGACAGTCGGCAGGAGCCCGGCCGCGAGCAGGGCCAGGCAGCCGATCACGATCTGCCGCTCCGTCGAGTCGCCGTCGGGGTCCACCACCGGCAGCACGCGCACGCCCGCCCGCGCGTAGTCGTCGCGGTAGAGGCGGGCGATGGCCAGCGTGTGCGGGAGCTGCCAGAGGAAGAGGATGCTGAACAGGATCCACGCCCCCGCTCCGAACTCGCCGCGAGCCGCCACCCAGCCCGTCACCGGCGGGAGCGCGCCCGGCACGGCTCCCACGATCATGCAGAACGGGGTGCGGAGCTTGAGAGGCGTGTAGGCGAACAGGTAGAGGACGGTCGTCGCCAGCGTCACCAGCCCGACGAGCGGCCCCACGGCGATCACCGAGTAGGCCAGCCCGGCCACGGTGACGAGGGTGCCGAAGGCCAGCGCCTCCAGCGGCTGGATCCGGCCGTCGGGAAGCGGGCGCATCCGCGTCCGGCGCATCCCGGCGGCGGCGAGCGCGGTGCCGACCAGCGCGTGCACGAGCCGCCCGAAGTCGAGCGGGCCGGGCGAGCCCACGTAGAAGCCCACGAGCGTGGTGACGAGGACCATCAGCACCACGCGCGGCTTGGTCAGCGCGAAGAGGTCGGTGGCCACCCGCCGGCGCTCGCGCGGGAACGCCTCGGCGAAGACCTCGGTCGGCGGCGTCATCGGACCGTTTCCATCGTGAGGGGGCGGAAGCTCCCGTCGATCGCCTGCGCGCCCTCGGGAGCCGGGGCCCGGCGGGCCCGGAGCAGCGAGAGCGCCAGCGTGAGCGCGGCGCCGAGGATCATCGCGGCGACCAGCCGGTGCGCCACCGGGAGCGCGAGGACCATCGCCTGGCCCCCGGGGAGCCCGATCGGGGAGAACCGCGCGAGGTAGGCGCCGACCCCGAGGACGAGCTGGAGCAGCAG
>JACQCN010000160.1 GCA_016201575.1 Candidatus Rokuibacteriota bacterium
GCCGCATCCGCAAGGAGACCATCGCGGCGGAAGACATCCTGCACGACCTCGGCGCGCTGTCGATGATGTCGTCGGACTCACAAGCCATGGGCCGGCTCGGCGAAGTGATCATCCGCACCTGGCAGACGGCGGACAAGATGAAGCGCCAGCGGGGCCCGCTGGCGGGCGAGGCCCCGGGCCGCGACAACCTGCGCGCGCGCCGGTACGTGGCGAAGTACACGATCAACCCGGCCATCGCCCACGGCCTCGCCGAGCACGTGGGCTCGGTCGAGGTGGGCAAGCTCGCCGACCTCGTGGTGTGGAAGCCGGCGTTCTTCGGCGTCAAGCCCGAGCTGGTGGTGAAGGGCGGCTTCATCGCCTGGGCCGCCATGGGGGATCCCAATGCCTCGATCCCCACGCCGCAGCCCGTCCTGTCGCGCCCGATGTTCGGCGCCTACGGTCACGCCATCGGCGCGACCTCGCTCACGTTCGTCTCCAAGGCCGCGCTGGCCGCGGGCGTGCCCGCGCGCCTCGGCCTCGGCAAGCGGGCGGTGGCGGTCGCGCGCTGCCGGGGGATCGGCAAGCGCGACATGGTGCTCAACGACGCGCTCCCGCGCCTCGAGGTCGATCCCGAGACCTACGAGGTGCGGGCGGACGGCGAGCGCCTGACCTGCGAGCCGGCGCGCGTGCTGCCCATGGCCCAGCGGTATTTCCTTTTCTGAGCCGATCCGCTACACTGCACGGCACTCGGTCATGTGGCGCCTGATCCCGCGGGAAGTCCGCTTCTTCGACCAGTTCGAGCAGCAATCGGCCAACATCAAGAAGGCGGCGCGCCTGCTCCACGAGCTGATCCATGACTTCGCCGACGCCCGCGCCAAGGCCTACGCCATCACGACCGTGGAGCACGACGGGGACCAGATCACGCACAACATCGTCAAGCAGCTCAACACCACGTTCATCACGCCGCTCGACCGCGAGGACATCTACGCCCTGGCCACCCGGCTCGACGACGTGCTGGACTACATCGAGGCCTCGGCGGAGCGGCTGGTCGTCTACCGCGTGAAGGCTCCCACCTCGGCCTGCCGGGCGATGGCCGACGTGATCATACGCATCACCGACGTGACGGACAGCGCGATCAAGTGCCTGCGGACGCTCGACCCCGGGTACCACGTGCACATCATGGAGGTGAACCGCCTGGAGAACGAGGCCGACGCCCTCCTGCGCGACAGCCTCGTGGCCCTCTTCGAGGAGCAGGCCGATCCCATCGAAGTGATCAAGTGGAAGGAGATCTACGAGACCCTCGAGGTGGTGACGGACCGTTGCGAGGACGTCGCCAACGTGATCGAGGGCATCATCCTGAAGATGGCCTGATCCCGGTGCTCGCGCTCGTCGTCTTCATCGTCCTGGTCGCCCTCCTGTTCGACTTCTTCAACGGCTTCCACGACGCCGCCAACTCCATCGCCACCGTCGTCTCCACGCGCGTGCTCACGCCGCTGCAGGCCGTGGTGTGGGCGGCCTTCTTCAACTTCGTGGCGGCCTTCGGGTTCGGCGTGAGCGTGGCGACCACGGTGGGGAGGGGCGTGGTGCACCCGGAGGTCATCGACCAGTGGGTGATCCTGGCCGGGCTCCTGGGCGCCATCGCCTGGGACGTCATCACCTGGTACTGGGGCCTGCCCACCAGCTCGTCGCACGCGCTCATCGGCGGGCTGGCCGGGGCCGGCATCACCAAGGCCGGGTTCGGCTCGCTCGTGCCCGCGGGGCTCATCAAGATCGGCGTGTTCATGGTGCTGGCGCCCCTCATCGGCTTCGGGGTCGGGCTCCTGATGATGCTCCTGACCCTGTGGACCTTCCGCAACGCGCACCCGGGCCGGGTCGACCGCCTCTTCCGCCGGCTCCAGCTCGTATCGGCGGGCGCCTACAGCCTCGGTCACGGGACCAACGACGCCCAGAAGACGATGGGCGTCATCGCCGTCCTTCTCTTCAGCACCGGCCACCTCGGGCCGCACTTCTACGTGCCGTTCTGGGTGATCCTCTCCGCGCACGCGGCGATCGGGCTCGGCACGCTCTTCGGCGGCTGGCGGATCGTGAGGACGATGGGCATGCGGATCACCAAGCTCCGCCCGGTCGGCGGGTTCTCGGCCGAGACGGCCGGCGCGATCACGCTGATCGGGACGGCGATCGGCGGCATCCCCGTCAGCACCACTCACACGATCAGCGGCTCCATCATGGGAGTCGGGTCGATCACCCGCTTTTCCGCCGTCCGCTGGGGGGTGGCGGGGCGGATCGTCGTCGCCTGGGTCTTCACCATCCCGGCGGCCGGGCTCGTCTCGGCGCTGACCTGGTTCCTGCTCCACCTCGCCGGCGCCTGACCCGCGTCGCCGCGGCCTCGTCCTTGGCATTGGGTCGCCCCGCCGGGAACTTGTGGTACACTCGGCAACCGTGTGTGATCTCGACTAGGCGGCGCGCCCATGCCCCGGCGTGGGTCCGGGGTGCCAGTGCCGACAACTTATGAGGGTGATGTGACTGCACGCGCAATGAAGCATGTTCGGAGTTTCCTGGGCGAGCGCCTGCGCGCGCTGCGCAAGCAGCGCGGTCTCAGCCAGGAGCGGCTCGGCCACAAGTCCGCCCTCAGCGGCAAGTTCATCGGAGAGGTGGAGCGCGGCGAGAAGTCGATCTCGATCGATAGCCTGTACCGGGTGTCGGTCGCGCTCGAGGTCCCGCTGTCGACGCTCACCGACGTCCGCGGCGACGGGGACAAGCCCGGAACCGACCGCGAGACCGAGAAGATCTTCGCGCTGGTGACGGCGCGGCGCCGGCCGGAGGAGATCCGGAAGGCCTACGACGTCCTCCGCGCCCTGTTCGGGAAGGCCTCCTAGCGCGACGTCGCGCCCAGCGGCGGGCGGGTCTGTCGCGGCAGGCAGGCCCTGTCGCGGCAGGCAGGCCCGCCCGTCCTCGCTCGATACCCCACTCGCTGCGGGCGGGCGGGCCTGCCTGGCGCGCCACCCGCCCGGCTTCCCGTGGTGCCCTTCGTTGA
>JACQCN010000169.1 GCA_016201575.1 Candidatus Rokuibacteriota bacterium
AGGAACCGGCGCGGCACCATCGGCCCGGAAGCCGCTCAGCCGGCGGCCGGGCCCCGAGATCGCGAACCTCGAGCCGGCACCCGGCCCGCCCCCGGGCCGAATCCTCCCGGAGGCCGGGTCCACGACGGACCCCTCTTCCTGCGGGCCGCGCTTCAGCACCCCGAGACCTTCCGGTCGTCCTCGACCAGCAAAACCCGCACGGTTTCCTGATGTTACAGCACACGCCCCCACCCGCGCCGGGTCCTCAGGCGAATGTCGAGCGGCACCGGCCACCTGTGCCAGAATCAAAAGGCCCCCCTCTCGGGGCCAGGAGGCTCACCCATCAGCGTAGGGCAGCCCCGCGACGACGACGCCCGGTTGAGCGTCCCGGCCCGCTACGACGTCCTCGACGCCGCGCCCGAGCAGGCCTTCGACGATCTCACCCTCCTGGCCGCCCGCATCTGCCGGACACCGATCGCCTTCGTGGGCCTGGTGGCCGGGGACCGGCTGTGGTTCAAGTCGAGCGTGGGCCTCACGGTGGCGGAGACGGACCGCACCGCCGCCTTCTGCGAGAGCACCCTCCGCAACGGCGAGCTGCTGGTCGTGCCCGACACGATGGCCGACCCGCGCTTCACGGCCAATTCGCTCGTGATCGACGAGCCCCACGTCCGCTTCTACGCGGGCGCGCCGCTGGTCACGCCGGACGGCCGGGCGATCGGGACGCTCTCGGTCATCGACCTGATGCCGCGGGAACTTTCCGACGAGCAGCAGGACGCGCTCCGGATCCTCGCCCGCCAGGTGGTCACGCAGCTCGATCTGCGGCGCCAGGTCGCGCGGGGCTTCACGCGGACCGAGACGCGCCACCACGGGGCCGAGGCCCTGGCGGAGGTCGGGCGCCTCCTCTCGGAGACGCTCGACCCCGACGTGGTGGGCCAGCGCATCGCCGACACCGTGCGCTCGCTGCTGGCCGTGGAGTCGGCCGCCCTCTACCGCCTGGAGGCCGAGACCGGAGACCTCGTGATGGTCGCTTCCTCGCGGGCCCTCCGCTGCGCGTTCGAGTGGAGCGCCGTCGTGTGCGCCGGCACGGGCACGGTGAGCGCGGCCGTGCGTGAGCGCGCCCCCGTCGTCTCGTCCGCGGTCCTGCGCGATCCCCGGATCAGCTTCCCGCCCGACGTCCGGGCGCGCCTGCAAAAGGTGAAGGACCGGGCGATCCTCGCCGTCCCCCTGAGCGTGAAGGGCCGCATCATCGGCGCGCTCGCCGCCGCCGACCCCGCCGGGCGCGCCTTCGGCGAGCCGGACGTGCGCCTGACGCAGGCCTTCGCCGATCAGGCGGCCCTGGCGCTCGAGAACGCCCGACTCTACGCGGAAGCGGAGCTCGGACAGCGGGAAGCCGAGATCGTGGCCGAGCTGACCCAGGCCATCAACTCCACGCTCGACCTCGACACGATCCTCCAGCGCGTCACCGAGCGGGCGCGCGAGGTCTGCCAGAGCGCGGACCGAGAACTACGGGCGCGACCCCCGGATCGGGGACGACTTCGTCGACGTGGTGCGGGAGGAGGGGACGGTCACCGCCATGGCGGTGCCCATCCGCTACGAGAACCGCGTGGACGGGGTGCTCTACGTGCACAACCGCTCGCCCCGCCCGTTCACCGACCGCGACGAGTCGATCCTGCTGCGCCTGGCCGGGCAGGCGGCCACCGCGATCCGCAACGCCGACCTGTTCGCCCGCGAGCAGCTCGCCCGCGCCACCGCCGGGGCCTCGGAGCGGCGCTTCCGGAGCCTCTTCGACGGCGTGCCCGTGGGGCTCTTCCGGACGACGCCGGCCGGCCGCATCATGGACGCCAACCCGACGCTCGTCGAGATGCTCGGCTACCCCGACCGCGGCGCGCTCCTCGCCGTGAACGTCTCGGACCTGTACGTCGACTCGGAGGACCGCCGGATGATCAAGGCGCTGCTCGAGCGCGACGGGCTCGTGCGCGGCGTCACCGCTCGTGTGCGCCGGTACGACGGGCGCGTCATCTGGGTGGAGGACAACATCCGGGCCGTGCTCGACGAGGACGGCGTCCTCTACTACGAGGGCAGCGTGACGGAGGTCACCGAGCATAAGCTCCGCGAGGAGGAGCTCCGGGAGTCCAACCGGCGCATCGTCAACATCTTCGAGAGCATGACCGACGCCTTCTTCGCCCTGAACCACCAGTGGGAGTTCACCTACCTGAACCGCCAGGCCGAGCACCTGCTGCGGCGGAGCCGGGCGGAGCTGCTCGGCAAGAACGTGTGGGCGGAGTTCCCGGAAGCGATGCGGCTCAAGTTCTTCGAGCAGTACCAGCGGGCCGTCGCCGAGCAGGTGTCGGTCGTCTTCGAGGAGTTCTACCCGCCGCTGGAGAAGTGGTTCGAGGTCCAGGCCTACCCGTCCGAGGACGGGCTCTCCGTGTACTTCCGCGACGTCACCGAGCGCAAGCGCGCGGAGGAGGCGCTGCACCAGAGCGAGCGCCAGCTCCGGCAGGCGCAGAAGATGGAGGCCGTCGGCCAGCTCGCGGGCGGCATCGCCCACGACTTCAACAACCTGCTGACCGTGATCATCGGCCGCACCGAGCTCCTGCTCGAGCGGCCGGCGGACGCGACGGCGCGGCGCGACGTCGAGCTGATCCAGAAGACGGCCGAGCGCGCCGCCGACCTCACCCGCCAGCTCCTGGCCTTCAGCCGCAAACAGCTCCTCGAGCTCAAGGTGATCGACCTCAACGCCCTGGTCGCGAACATGGACGCCATGCTGCGGCGCGTGATCGGCGAGGACATCCAGCTCGTCAGCGCCGCCGAGCCGGCTCTCGGGCGCGTGAAGGCCGACCACGGACAGATCGAGCAGGTGATCCTGAACCTGGCGGTCAACGCCCGCGACGCGATGCCGAAGGGCGGCCGGCTGAGCCTCCGGACCGCCAACGTCGAGCTGTCCTCCGGCGACGCGCGCCCGGAGCCGGGCGCCCAGGCCGGCTCCTACGTGATGCTGGTCGTCAGCGACACGGGGTGCGGCATGGAGGCGGAGACCCGGTCGCGGATCTTCGAACCGTTCTTCACGACCAAGGAAAAGGGGAAAGGGACCGGGCTCGGTCTGTCGATGGTCTATGGGATCATCAAACAGAGCGGGGGGCAGATCTGGGTCGACAGCGAGCCCGGCCGGGGCGCCACCTTCACCATCCTCTTGCCCCGCGTCGAGGAGGCGGCCGAGGCGCCCCAACCGCATGCCCCGGCCGTCCCTCCGCCCCGCGGCCGCGAGACGATCCTCCTGGTGGAGGACGAGCGGGTGGTCCGCGCCCTGGCGCGCGACATCCTCCTGATGAGCGGGTACACCGTCCTGGAGGCGTCGCACGGCAAGGAGGCCCTGGCGGTCAGCGAGCGGCACAAGGGCCCGATCGACATGATGCTGACCGACGTGGTGATGCCGAACATGAACGGCCGGGAGCTCTACGACCGCCTGGCGCCGCTCCGGCCCGGGCTCAAGGTTCTTTACATGTCGGGCTACGCCGAGAGCGGGATCGTCCGGGACGGCGCGCTCGAGGCGGGGACAGCGTTCATCCCGAAACCTTTCACCGTGGATGCCCTGGCCGCCAAGGTGCGCGAGGTCCTCGACGGCAGCCGGAACAGTTGAGGCGAGGAGAACCAGCCATGACTCTCTCCATCGAGCAATACCTGGGCGCGGTGAAGCGGATCGTCGGCGTCCTGTCTCTGGCCTGCCTGGCCACGGTCGTCTCTGCGAGGGCCGACGACCCCGCCCCGGATCCGTCGCCGGACCTCACCGGCCTGTCGATCGACCAGCTCCTGGCGATCGACGTCGTCTACGGTGCTTCGAAGTACGAGCAGAAGGTCAACCGCGCGCCGTCCTCCATCTCCATCGTCACCGCGGACCAGATCCGGGCCTTCGGCTACCAGACCCTGGCGGACATCCTGGCGAGCGTGCAGGGCTTCTACAGCACCTCCGACCGCGACTACTCCTACATCGGA
>JACQCN010000170.1 GCA_016201575.1 Candidatus Rokuibacteriota bacterium
AGCAGCCGCAGCACGGAGCCGGCCCGGCTCACCTCCCCCGCGGTTGTGGCCGGGGTCGGTGGTGGGAGCCCCTCGGGATCCAGCCGCGCACACAGCCGGCCCAGGTCCTCCGGACTCGCGAGCTGCGCCGTCCAGCGGACCCAGTGCGAGACGCTCCGGCGGGAGCAGTCGTGGCGCCCCGCCACCGCACACCGACGGCCGCCGGCGAAGCAGACCTCGGCGACGGGCGCGGCCACGACGCAGAGCTGATAGCTCCGGTGGGGATACGCGCCGGCCGGGTAGATCGTCCAGCTGTCTGCAGCGCAGTGTCGGTCCGAGCAGCGGGCGCGCCGCCACAGCACATCAATCACGCGTCGCACGTCCTGTTCAAGGTCGTGGAGGACTTCGGCCACGACGCGCCCACCGTTCCACCACGACGCGGCACCACATACGCGGCAAGGAAAGTCGAGGCCCGCCATCGCGGTTCCGGGGATATTTTCACAACCTCTCAGCCGGATTGGGCGTCCGGGCACCGGCACCCCCGGTTGGCACCACGGCTGGCACGCTGAATGTCAGCGTGGCCTGACCGAGAATCCGGGGTCATTTCAAAGTACCGATTCTTCCGGATGATCCCCTTCTGGCCTCTCTGTTGCTCTGTGAGCCCGAATCCATGGACATCCCCGCGCGCGACAGCGAGGGAGCACCAGTCCCCCTTGGGGACATTCTGGTTGTGGACGACGAGATGGAGATCCGACGTCTCCTCGCCGAGCACCTCCGCGCGGAAGGCTTCGCGGTCAGGACGGCTGCCGATGGGGACCAAGCGCTCGTCGCGATTCGATCCCATCCTCCGGATCTCGTCTTCCTCGACGTCATGATGCCAGGCACGAATGGCCTCGAGGTCCTTCGCCGGGTCCGGCGGGACGCCCCCGGCACCGCCGTGGTGATGCTCACAGGCCTCGAGGACGAGGCCCTCGCCCGAGCGATGCTCCGCATGGGGGCTTTCGACTACGTCGCCAAGCCCTTCACCTTCTCGCGACTCGAGCAGGTGGCGCTGGCGGCACTGGGCCGGGCCGCCCGTCGCCGCAGGGAGAGCGCACCATGATCGACGAACGCCAGGCTCCCCGCTATGCCGTTTCCTGGCCCGCGCGCCTGTGGCTCGGACCCCGAGTGCGCGCTCTTGGGTCGCGTGGTCAAGATGGGCGCCCATGGGGTCAAGCTCGCCCTCCTGACCTGGGTGTCCGGGGATGTGTTCACGCCCGCCGCCTCGTATCGACTGGAGATCGATCACCCGCAGGCGGGGCTGCTGCACTGCGTGGGAGACCTGCGGAGTGTTAGCCTGAGCGGGGTCGGCTTCGAGCTGCAGGAGCGGCTCCCCGACGGGCTTCTCCGTGACGCCCGGCTTGGTGCGGCGCCGCCCGTTGGCTCCGCGACGCCGGCAGGTCCGGCGGCGTCACGCGAGACGAGGCGGGTTCTTCAGCAGCTCGCCGCCCTGATCCGGTCTTGGCGACCCGTGACGTCCGAGGTCGGTCAGCGCTCGATCGGCGAGGCGCTCGACTCGCTCGTCCTGGACGCCTTCGCCCAGGCGGCCCTCCGGGAATGGGAGGCAACGGGCCGGACCCTGACCGACATCGAACGGGTGACCCGGCTCGCCGTGCGGATGGAGGAGCTGCCGGTCGCCCACTTCGCCACGATCCAGACCGTCCTCCGCGCCATGGGGGAACTCGTCGGACCCCGTGACCGGGACCCGTCAGCCGTCGCTCGCGAGGCTCCGGACAGATCGACGGGCCGATGCGCCACTACGCGCGACCAGAGCCGCGAGCGAGACTCGTGAGGGTGGAGCCGGGATGACCCTGGGATGAACATGGCCCGCGACCACGACGCGCCGACCCCCTCGACACGCCCCGGGCCAGGCGGCCGCATCCTCGTCGTCGATGACGAGCCGGAGATCCTCGCGCTCCTGACCACGCACCTCGAGGACCAGGGGTACCAGACGCGGGGAGTAGCGACCGCGGAGGAGGCGCTCGCCTGGATCGGCCGCGAGTCCCCCGACCTGGTGCTTCTCGACATCGGCCTGCCCGGCATGCCAGGACTCGAGGCGCTCCGGCGTATCCGATGCCTGGACCCGGCGGTCGGCATCATCGTCATCACCGGCAGCGCGGATCACGCGCTCGCCGCCGCAACCCTGGACGCCGGCGCCCTGGATCACCTCCGCAAACCGCTCGACCTCGATCGCATGGACCGGGCGATTCGCGCCGCGATCGAGTACTTCATCGACCGCCGGGAGGGCCCTCGACTGGGCATCGCGGCCAGCGAGGCCGGAGTGATTTCCATCGTGGAGCTGCGCGGACCGGTCGAGCTGAACGGGGCCGATCGCCTCAAGCAGGTGCTCGCCGACCTCGTGGCCCGCGGCCGGATCCGGATCGTCGCCGATCTGGAAGGGGTCACCTTCCTCGACAGTTCGGGGCTGGGAGCCCTGATCGCCGGCATGAAAACGGCCCGGGCCGCGGGCGGCAACCTCCATCTCTGTGCGCCCCCTGACGAGGTCCGACGGATCCTCACGATGACCGGCCTCGGGGGGCGAATTGACGTTCATCCGACGCGCCAGGAGGCGATCGCGGCGCTGGCCTGACTCGCCGACCCGCGCGGCGCTGCCGGACCGGCCCTCACAAGCGGGGCGCCGAGTTCACGTCGACGGCCCCCAGGAGACGAGAGCATCACGACGTGACGGCAGGACGGGAATGCGCCCGCTCAAGCCGGTGACGTCGAGGATGTTCCGGACCTCGGGGCGCGGCGCACAGAGCCGCAGCTCCCCCGCAGCCTGCCGCGCGCGTTTCATGGCCACCACCAGCACGCCGAGACCGTAGCTGTCGATGTAGTCGACCCCGGACAGATCGATGACCACCTTGGGGGAGGCATGGGTGAGTCGCTGCTCAAGCTCCGCCCGGAGCGAAGGGGCGCTTGCAAGGTCCATGGTCCCGTTGAGGGAGACCACGATCACGGTTCCGACTCGCTCGACCCGGATGTCCATGTGCGTCACCTTCGGGCACCGCTGGACCGACGCCCGCTAGTTGAACCAGGGCCCGCTGAATTCGGCACTTCTCGGCGATCGCCGCCGGGATCTCCTGCCGGACTTGCGGCCCCCAGCGCTCGGTCAGCATAGGCGGAGGAGGAGCGAGACGCGGAGCCAGGGATGCTGCCACTCCCGCGGTTCGCTGTCGCTATCGCTTGGATCGCCGGCACCCATCCTGTCGCGCCTCGTCTCCCGTCGCGTAGCACCGCTCTGGCTTCGTTCGGTTGTAGAACTGTCCGCCCGGCATGTGGTAGATGCCGATCCATCGAGAAGACGACGGCCGGCTGGCCGCCAGCCTCCTCCTGGAGGACCAGCACGCTGCCGTCCTCCGAGAGGCGGGGCGCGCCGCCGGCGGCTGGAGGCGCGATCGCCAGCAGGAGAGCGGTGAGCACCTCCGCTGGATCGCTCCGGCGAACGGCTGCGCGCATCAGCGGGACTGCCGCTCGGCACCGCTCTGCACGATTAGACGCCGGAAGTGCTGCCCGCACGTGAGGCACTCCCGCGTGCGCTCGGCCACATCGATGCCGAGCTTCAGGAGTTCGCCATGCAGGGGCGGCAGCGGGGTGCGATCCCACTTGGCGCACTGCGCGGCATAGTCCCAGCCGGCCGGCGCAGCGCTCGTCTCCGCCCAGAGCGACCAGAAGGGGAACGGCAGCGTCTCCGCGTCCTTCGGGCTGAGCCAAATCGCCTGGCCGCGCGACGCGAGCTCGTGCGTGAGGCCTGGTTTTCCGTAGTCTGCCCGCGGGTCGAGACGCGGACGTAGAGTGCGGCTCGCATCACCCCACTCACTCCTGCTGGGCGTGCAAGAAGTGGCATGCTCGTGCCAATGAGCCCGCCGGCGCCTTGGCGTTCTCACCGAACTGGCTGGTTTCACTCACGGTTTCCCGGTGGCGTCGCGCTTGCTTCGCCTTCCCTCTATGCCCATGGAGCAGCCTGCGCCGATGCCGCAAGAACGCAGTCGGGGGAAGCGGGTCCTCGTCGTCGACGACGAGTGGTGGCTTGCCGACCTCGCACGAGAGATCCTCACCGCCGACGGCCACGAGGTGGACACCGCGAGCAATGGCCGCGGGGCGCTCCGCAAGATCCAGGAGCGGCCCTACGACCTGATCGTCTGCGACGTGCGGATGCCCGAGTTGGACGGGCCAAGCCTCTACCGCGAACTGGCGCGGCACGAGCCAGATCCCCTCGGGCGCTTCGTCTTCATGACGGGGGCCGCGCATGATGCGGCCACGGCCGCCTTCCTCGAGCAGACCGGCGCCCCGTGCCTGCGCAAGCCGTTTACGGTCGACGACCTTCGCCACGTGACTCAGCGGATCCTCGGATCCGGGTGAGGCGGTGTAGCCCGCGCCCCGACTTCTGCGCTGCCGACGCGCTTCTGGCGCTCGCGGTGTCGCGGTAGACGCTGACGACGGTCGAGGCCGAGGCGGTCCGCCCACCGGCGCAGCTCGCACTCCTGGTTCTGGGTCGTCTGCCATAGATCGCCTTCTTGGAGAAGCAGGCGCCGGTCTTGCGACCGAGGTGCCGACAGCGTCCAGTCGCACAGAGCCCCTCGTTCTTCTGTTTTGAAGCCCTGTAATACCGCCCGCCCGGCATGTGAATAGATGCACCGCTCGCCGGAGTACGTGGTGAAGTTGCCCTTGATCGGCTCGGTGGCGCGGCAGGTCTACGCGTCAACTGGAGGAGCAATTAGGACGCCCCTTCGTTGGCGGTATCGGCGCCGGTGCATATCCGGAAAGTTTTATACGCCAAACCCTCAGAGGTTGTCAACGCCACCCGAGCGTCCCCTCGTCTTGACTCGCTTCGAGGGGCTGTCTAAAGTTCCTTAATGAGGCTCCCGCGTCTCCCCCCTCCTCTGCCCGCGGGCCGCGCTGAGCCGGGGGACGGCGGAGCAGGCGCTGCCGCGGTTGGGTGCTCGCCTGTGTCGGTTGCAGCACGCGGGGTCGTCTTCGATCACGTCGCTGGAGTGGCGGCGGATCTGGCAGGGCGAATCACGCGCGCAAAGCAACCGCGCCGCAGGGATCCTCCGCGTGGCCGCGATGCGCAGGATGCCGGCGGCGCGGTTGGCGGACGGCTGCGTCTTAGAGCTGAGAAGGCGGCGACCGGAGATTTTGTTGTGGGGCGCCAAAGTCAGCCAGGACGTGAAGTGCTTCTCGGTGGGCCAGCGGCTCATGTCGGTACCGCGCGGCGCCGCGGCGTACCGGTAGACCGTGCCGTCGCCGCGATGATCGGTACCGTCGACGTGCTCCTCGAGCACCATCGTCCCCCGCACGAACCGGATGGACTGAGCCGTCGGTTGCTGGACTCCATCCACGCGGTGTCTCGCGCCGACGAAACGGGCCTGCGGGGCGATCTCAATCAGCTCGCTGACGGCGGGCTCCTCTACCAGCTCGGCGAGCCTCCGGCCGCTACCTACATGTTCACGGAGGACGACCCGGAGCCCCATTCCTCGAAATGCTAACGTGATCGAGGATGATCTGCCGTAGGGATTCGAACTGAGACACCACCGGGGCGAAGCATGCCGGTGATCGACGAAGAGGGAGTTGAGCGAGAATATGAAACGCCGATCAGACTCCGGCCGGAGCGCGAGCCTGAGCTCTCGGAAGAGCGGCCCAAGCATGCGGCCCTTGCTGGTCTGGCTGAGTCTCGGAGGCGCCCGTCGCGGCGCGCCGTC
>JACQCN010000193.1 GCA_016201575.1 Candidatus Rokuibacteriota bacterium
CGAGGTCGACGATGGAGAGGCAATACTCGTCGACGCTGAGCGGGAGCACCGCGAAGACGAGGACGGCGATCACCGCCACCGTCCAGCGGGCGATGGGCAGCGGGTAGAGCGCCATGTCGGCTTCGTAGCTGGTCTTGAGGACGCCGCACTCGCGGTGGATCATTGCGTCACACCCGCTCGATGATCTTCTTGCCGAAGATGCCGTAGGGCCGGAACATCAGGACCAGGATCATCACCACGTACGGCGCGAAGTCCTTGGTGCCGCCGCCCACGAAGGGGTCGATGTAGCCGGCCGCCACGTTCTCCACCACGCCGATGACCAGCCCGCCGATGATGGCGCCCGGGATCGAGTCGAGCCCGCCGAGGATGACCACCGGGAAGACCTTGAGGCCGACCAGCGAGAGGTGCACGTCCACCCCGAGCAGGTTGCCCCAGACGATACCGCCGAGGGCGGAGACGACGCCGGTCATCGCCCACGCCAGGGCGAAGTAGCGCTCGACGTTGATGCCCATGGCCATGGCGACCTGCTGGCTGTCGGCGACGGCGCGCATGGCGATTCCCTTGCGCGAGCGCAGGAAGAACCAGCCGAAGGCGCCGAGAAACACGATGCTCACGGTCGCCCCGAGAAGCTGGATGGGCGGGATGAAGAGAGGGCCCAGCACGATCGGCTCGTCGCGGATGGGCAGTGCCAGCGCCTTGGTGTCGGCCCCCCACACCAGCGGCCCGAAGCCGCGGAGGACGGCGGCGAGGCCGATGGTCGCCATCACCACTGCGATGATGGGGCGGCCGATGAGCCGGCGCAGCATCACCCGCTCGAGCCCGAAGCCGAAGCCGACCATCCCCGCCAGCCCCGCCGCCACCGCCACCCACAGCGGCGCGCCCCACGCCCCGAGGGCGACGGCCACCACGAAGCCCGAGATCATCACGAACTCGCCCTGGGCGAAGTTGATGGCGTCCGTGGCCTTGTAGACCAGCACGAAGCCGAGGGCGATCAGCGAGTACATGAGGCCGATCAGGATGCCGTTGGACATCAGCAGCGCGAAGAACTGCCAGTCACCCACGGACCGCCACCTCCGCGTCGACGCTCTCCAGGCGCACCCGCGACTGGATCACGGCCTGCCGGCCGTCCTCGTAGGTGACCGTCGTGGCCACCTCGACCTCGTCCTGCTCGGCGTAGAACCCCTCGATGAACGCCGCGTACTTCTCGGCGATGTAGCCCCGGCGCAGCTTGCGCGTGCGGGTGATCTCGGCGTCGTCGGGGTCGAGGTCCTTGGTGAGGAGGAGGAACCGGCGGATCCGCGTCGCCTCCGGCAGCGCGGCGTTGCACCGGGCGATCTCCTCGCGGATCAACGCCCGTGCCTCGGCCTTCTGCGACAGGTCCATGTAGCTCGTGTACGGCAGACCCCGCCGCTCGGCCCAGCTGCCCACCGTGCCGGCGTCGATGGCGATCATGGCCGCCACGAACGGCCGCTCGTGGCCGACGGCGACGGCCTCGCGGATGTAGCGGCTGAACTTGAGCTTGTTCTCGATGAACTGGGGCGCGAAGGGCGTGCCGCCGGCGAGCGTGCCCACGTCCTTGGCGCGGTCGATGATGACGAGGTGGCCGCGCGGATCGAGGAAGCCCGCGTCGCCGGTGTGAAACCAGCCCTCGGGGTCGATCACCTCGCGGGTGGCCTGCTCGGCCTTGAAGTAGCCCTTGAACACCCCGGCGCTCCGGATCAGCACCTCGCCGCGGTCGGCGATCTTCACCTCGATCCCCGGGCAGGGCCGCCCCACGGTGACGGGGTTGGCCTCGTGGTCGGGCTGGATCGAGACGAGCGCGCTCACCTCGGTCGAGCCGTACACCTGCTTGAGGTTGATGCCGAAGGCGCGGAAGAAGCAGAAGGTGTCGGGCCCGAGCGGGGCGCCACCCGTGTAGGCCCAGCGCGCCCGCGCCAGACCGAGCTGGTCGCGCACCGGCCGGTAGACCAGGACCTCGCCGACGGCGCGGGCCAGGCGGAGGCCGAGCGGCACCGGCTTGGCGTCGGCGCGGAGCGTCTCCGCGCGCTCAGCCGCGGCGCGGAAGCGCTCGAAGACCCAGCGCTTGAGGGGGGTGGCGTCGGCCGCGCGCACCTGTACCCCGGTGAGCATGTTCTCCCAGATCCGGGGCGGCGCGAGCACGATCGTCGGCCCCAGCTCGCGCAGGTCCCGCTGCACGGTCTCGGGGCTCTCGGGGCAGTTGCACGCGAAGCCGACCAGCAGGCTCAGCACGGTCGAGTAGATCGAGTCCCCCACCCACGCCATGGGCAGGTAGCAGAGCCACTCGTCCTCCGGCCGCACGTCCTCCGTCTGCACGAAGACGCGCGCGGTCTCGATGGCGTTCCGGTGGGTGAGCATGGCGCCCTTCGGGTTACCCGTCGTGCCCGAGGTGTAGCTGATCATGACCACGTCGTCGGGCTGCCCCCGGGCGATCTCGGCCTCGAAGTAGTCGGGATGCTCGCGCCCGAAGCGGCGGCCCAGCTCCTGCACGTCGGCGAAGGACCGGAGCCAGTCGGCCCCGTAGTGCGTCATGCCGCGGGGGTCGTCGTACACCACGTGCTGCAGCGCCGGCAACGCTGCCTTGAGCGACAGGATCTTGTCGACCTGCTCCTGGTCCTCGGCGACGATCACGGACACCTCGGCATGGTCCAGCACGTAGGCCAGCTCGCGGGCGATCGAGTCCTGGTAGACGGGGACGGCGATGCCGCCCAGCGCCTGGGCCGCGATCTGACCCCAGTAGAGGCGGGGCCGGTTGTCGCCGATGACCGAGAGCTTGTCGCCGCGCCTGAACCCGAGCGCGGCCAGCCCGAGCGCGAAGTCCCGCACGTGGCCGTGGTACTCGCGCCAGGTCCAGGTCTGCCAGATCCCGCGGTCCTTCTCGCGGATGGCGGGCCGGGAGCCGCGCTCGCGCGCGTTCCGGAGCAGGAGGCCGGGCAGCGTCAGGGGCTCAGCCGCGCTCATGGATGGGCTCGCGAGCGGCGGCGCGCGGCTTCCGCTCGCCGAGGTACGCCTTGATGACCCGCGGCTTGGCGCGCACCTCGTCGGGCGTGCCCTCCGCGATCTTCTGGCCCATGTCCAGCACGGCCACGCGGTCGGAGATGTCCATGACCACCCCCATGTCGTGCTCGATCAGGATGATGGTGGTGCCCCACTCCTCGTTGACGTCGAGGATGAAGCGCGCCATGTCCTCCTTCTCCTCCTGGTTCATGCCGCCCATCGGCTCGTCGAGGAGGAGGAGCTTGGGCTCGAGGGCGAGGGCGCGCCCGAGCTCCACGCGCTTCTGCCGGCCGTAGGGCAGCGAGCCCGTCGGCCGCCGGCGCAGGTCCTGGATCTTCAGGAAGTCGATCACGTCCTCGACCCGCCGGCGGTGCGCCACCTCCTCCTTCTGGGCCAGACCCCAGTAGACGACGGAGGCCAGGACCCCGGAGCGCATGCGCACGTGGCGGCCGAGCATCAGGTTGTCGAGCACGCTCATGCCCTTGAACAGGGCGATGTTCTGGAAGGTGCGGGCCACGCCGTGCGCGGCGATGCGGCTCGGGGCTTCGCGCGTGATGTCCTCGCCGTCGAAGACGATCGCGCCCCGGTCGGGGTGGTAGAAGCCGCTGATCATGTTGAGGAGGGAGGTCTTGCCGGCCCCGTTCGGCCCGATGACCGACAGGAGCTCGCCGCGCTCCACCTCCAGGTCGACCTGGCTCACGGCCTGGACGCCCCCGAACGACTTCGACACGTCGGTGATGGTGAGCAGCGCGCTCATACCGCGCGTGCCGTCCGACTCGACAGGAATCCGACAATCTGCGCGGGGGCCGTCGGCTCGCCAGCGGGTGGCGCCGCGGGCCGTCCCGGCCGGCGGCAGCGAGTGGCGTATCGAGCTCGGCCGGCCGGGGCGGCCCGCGGCGCCAGGACCCGCTGGCCCCCGGACATCGACGCGCGGAGATTTCGGATCAGGCTTAGCTGAGCCATCGCTTACGCCGCTTGTAGTGCTTCACGTCGCGGTAGCTCTTGCGCTGGCCCACGCCGGTCAGCCCCAGGTAGAACTCCTTGATGTCCTCGTTCTCGCTGATCGTCCGGGCGTCGCCGTCCAGCACGATCCGGCCGTTCTCCATGACGTAGCCGTGCCCGGCGACGCGGAGCGCCATCGCGGCGTTCTGCTCGGCCAGCAGGACCGCCAGGCCCTCCTCCCGGTTGAGACGGCTCACGATCTCGAAGATCTCGGCCACCAGCATCGGCGCCAGCCCCATGGAGGGCTCGTCGAGCAGCATGAGCGTGGGGCGCGCCATCAGGGCGCGGCCGATCGCGAGCATCTGCTGCTCGCCGCCCGAGACGTAGCCCGCCATGGCCCCGCGGCGGGCGCGCAGCCGCGGGAAATAGGCGTACACGCGCTCCAGGTCCTCGGCCACCCTCCGGCCGTTGCGCCGGGTGTAGGCGCCGGTGAGGAGATTCTCCTCGACCGTGAGGTGCTCGAACACGTGCCGTCCCTCCATCACCTGCACGATCCCGCGCCGCACCACCTCGGCCGGGTCCTTCCGGTGGATGGGCTCCCCCTGGAGCTCGATCGTGCCGCGGGTCACCTCGCCCCGCTCGGTCCGGAGCAGCCCGGAGATGGCCTTCAGCGTCGTGCTCTTGCCGGCGCCGTTGGCCCCGAGGAGGGCGACGATCCCCCCCTCGGGGACGCGCAGCGACACCCCCTTCAACACCAGGATCACGTGGTCGTAGATGACCTCGACGTTGTTGACCGAGAGAAGAGGGTTCGCCATCGGCGACGCCGCTACTGCTCCTTCGAGCAATCGCGCATCG
>JACQCN010000194.1 GCA_016201575.1 Candidatus Rokuibacteriota bacterium
GCGGGAGCCCGTTGGGGGGTGTCGGGGGGAGCGGCGGTCGCTCCCCCCGACGTTGACTGAATTGGAGGAGGGCATGACGCGGGCCCTCGAGGGATTGACGGTGCTCGACCTCGCGACGTTCGTGGCGGCGCCGTTCTGCGGCACGCTGCTCGGCGAGTTCGGCGCCGACGTCGTCAAGGTGGAGCAGCCCGGCGTGGGCGACGACCTGCGGAGGCTCGGCCGCCCGGCCGCGCCCGGGCTCTCGTACTGGTGGCTGGCGGAGTCGCGGAACAAGAAGTCGATCACGTGCAACCTGCGCACGCCCGAGGGGCAGGGGCTGATCGCGCGGCTGGCGGCGGGCGCGGACATCGTCACCGAGAACTTCCGTCCGGGCACGCTCGAGCGGTGGAACCTCGGCTGGGACGCGCTCCGCGCCGTCAATCGCGGCTTGGTCCTCGTGCGCATCTCGGCCTTCGGCCAGACCGGCCCCTACGCCGACCGCCCGGGCTTCGGGCGGATCGCGGCGGCGATGGGCGGGATCAGCTACCTCGGCGGGTACCCCGACCGGGCGCCGGTGCCGCCGGGGACGCCGACCATCCCCGATTACCTGGCCGGCCTGATGGGCGCCTTCGGCGCGCTCGTCGCCCTCCAGCACCGCGCGCGGACGGGCGAAGGGCAGGTCGTCGACGTGGGCCTTTACGAGCCGATCCTCCGGATGCTCGACGAGCTGATCCCGGTCTACGCGGCGACGGGCCACGTGCGGGAGCGGGTCGGCTCCGGCACCGAGTACGTAACGCCCCACGACCACTACCGGGCGCGGGACGGGGCGTGGATCGCCATCGCCTGCACCAACGACCGGATGTTCGAGCGGCTCGCCCACGCGATGGAGCGGCCGGAGCTCCTGGACCGCTGTCGCACGATCGCCGAGCGCCTGCGCGAGCGCGACGATCTGGACCGGATCGTCGGCGACTGGGTGGGGCGCTTCACGGCGGGCGAGGCCATGCGGCGCCTCGACGCGGCCGAGGTCCCGAACTCGCGCGTGTCCAGCGTGAAGGATCTGTTCGAGGATCCCCAGGTCAAGGCGCGGGAGAATATCGTGGCGATGCCGAGTCCGCTCGACGGGCTGCTCCACATGGTCGGCATCGTCCCGAGACTCTCGCTCACGCCGGGCGCGATCGACTCGCCGGGGCCCGTGGAGATCGGCCAGCACAACGAGGAAATCTACGGCGGGCGGCTCGGCCTGACCCGGGAGGACCTGGCCGGGCTGAAGGCGCGCGGTGTCGTCTGATCGGCGTCCGCTGACATGCGGGCCGCCGCCGGCGCCGGCGGCGATCTCGCTACCGAGGAGAACGCGATGAAGGCGAAGGCGGCGGTGCTGCACGGAGCGGGGCAGAAGCTCGACGTCCGCGAGGTGGACGTGGCCGCGCCCAGGGCGGGCGAGGTGCTGGTGCGCATGGCGGCGGGCGGCGTCTGCCACAGCGACCTGCACGTGATGCAGGGGCACCTCATGGCGTCGCTCCCGGCGATCCTCGGCCACGAGGGCTCGGGCGTGATCGCCGACGTGGGACCGGGCGTGACGTCGGTCAAGCCCGGCGACCACGTGCTCCCGCTGTGGCGGCTCTCCTGCGGCGACTGCGAGTACTGCGCCAACGGCCGCCCCGCCCTCTGCGCGGCCGGCATGCAGATCCGGATGAGCGGACGCCTGGCCGACGGCACCAGCCGCTTCTCCATGGACGGCAAGGAGCTGAAGCACTTCGCCGGCGTCTCGACGTTCTCGCAGTACTCGGTGATCCCCGAGCGCGCGGTGCTCAAGGTCCCCGACGACATCCCGCTCGAGAAGGCCGCGCTCCTCGGCTGCGGCGTCATCACCGGCGTGGGCGCGGTGATCAACTGCGCGCGCGTGAAGCCCGGGAGCCTGGTCGCCGTGTTCGGCGCGGGCGGGGTCGGGCTCAACGTGGTGCAGGGGGCGGCGATCGCCGGGGCGGAGAAGATCATCGCCGTCGACCTGCTGGAGCTGAAGCTCGAGATGGCGCGGAAGTTCGGGGCCACTCACACGGTGAGCGCCGCCAAGGGCGATCCGGTCGAGCAGGTGCGGGCGCTCACCGGCGGCCGGGGCGTCGACTACGCGTTCGAGGTGGTGGGGCTGCCCAGGACGGTGCGCCAGGCCTACGACTCGCTGGCCAAGCGCGGGATGGCGGTCGCGGTCGGCGTGTCGCCGACCACGGCCGAGGTCTCCGTGCCGCTGCTCCCCTTGGTGTTCGAGGAGCGGGTCCTCACGGGCTCGATGTACGGGTCCGCCGTCCCCCGGATCGACATCCCCAAGCTGATCGACCTGTACCGGGCGGGGAAGCTCAAGCTCGACGAGCTGCTGACGCGGACCTATCCCATCGAGCAGATCAACGTCGCCTACGAGGCCCTGGAGCGGGGCGAGGTCGCGCGGAGCGTCGTGACCTTCACCTAGCCCGGCGGGCTAGTCCGAGGTGAGCTGGTCGTTGACCTGGACCGCGACCTTGTAGCAGGTCCCCGGCTGGGCGCCGCGGTCCAGCCGTGCGGTCACGCGGGCCCGGACGGCCTCGCAGGTGCCTTCGGTGAGGTAGGGGCCGAAGCGCTCGGCGGGGCGGCCGTCGAGGTGCACGTTGAAGAACCAGGCGATCGTGATGACGGGGATCGCGGCCAGGAGGGGCATGGCGCCGTCGGATTACACTTTGTCGCGCCGATCCTCGGCGCCGCTGTCGGCGGCCATTCAGGTCCTGATGCCGAACCTGGGCAGGACCCAGCGCGTCAGCACGAAGTAGCCGACGACGGCCGCCAGGATCCCCAGCCATTCCAGCATGAGGAAAGTATACCTGAGCGGCCGCCGCCGGGGCAGGGGTGACCATCTCAAGCTTCCGCGATGACCGGCCCGGAGCGAGAGCCGCGCGCGGCGGCGGGGACGGGAGACGGCGCGGAGGGAGAGGCTAGTGGTCTTCGCCGACGTCGGCGTCGGCGGGCTGGACGGACACGCGCGGGCGGGCGCGCGGGTCGAGATGGCGCCGCTCGCCCACCGGGCGCGGCGCGCGGAAGACCGGGCGCTCCGCGTCGGCCAGCTCGAGGCGCGCCGGCGCGGGAACGGCGGCGGGCGCGGCCACCCGCACGCGCGGGGCGCGGAGGCCGTCGACGGAGCCGGAGGGATCGAACGTCACCGCGCCCGGCATGAGCGGGTCGGCGAATACTTCTGGAAGGTCGTGTACGACTCGTTGACCTTCCTGGCGATCGGGCTCTTGGCCGCCTCCTCCTCGTTGACCTCGTGCGCGAGCTTCTTGAGCGCGTGCAGCAGGTCGATCGGGAACGGGAGGATGTCGACCCGGCTCTTGAACTTCGTGCGCAGCTCGTTGAGGGCCGTCCCGTTCTTGGCTTCGTACTCGAAGAGCGTGGTCTGGCCCGCATAGACCGTCGCCGCCTCGACCATGTGCTTGATGTCGGCGGGCAGACTCTCGAAGGCCTTCCGGCTGAAGACGAACTCGCCCGTCGTCCCCGGCTCGTGCCAGCCGGGGTAATAGTAGTAGCGCGCGGTCTGGTGCAGCCCGAGCTTCATGTCGTCGTAGGGCCCGACCCACTCCGAGGCGTCGATGACGCCGCGCTCGAGCGCGGTGTAGATCTCGCCGCCGGGCGTGAGGACCACCGTGCCGCCGGCCTTGGCCACGACCTTGCCGCCGAGGCCGGGGATCCGCATCTTGAGCCCCTTGTAGTCGCTCAGGCTGTTGATCTTCTTCCGGAACCAGCCGCCCATCTGCACGCCCGTCGAGCCCGACGGGCGCGGGATCATGTTGAACGGCGCGTAGGTCTCCTCCCAGAGCTTGAGGCCTCCGCCGTAGAAAAGCCAGGCGTTGGTCCCCTGCGCGTTCAGGCCGAACGGCACGGTGGTGAACCACTGCGTGGCCGGCTCCTTGCCGGCCCAGTAATAGGACGCGCTGTTGTAGCACTCGACGGTGCCCTGGGAGATCGCGTCCCACACGCCGAAGGCGGGGATCAGCTCGCCCGCCGCGTAGACCTGGATCTTCATCCGCCCGCCGCTCATCTGCTCCACGGCCTCGGCGAAGCGCCTGGCGCCGCCGAGCAGGATGTCGAGGGCGGGCGTCCAGCTCGTGGGCATCCGCCACTGGATCTTGGGCTGGGCGATGACGTTGGGCGCCTCCACAGCAACCGCCGCGCCCGCCGCCACCAGGGCGCCGCCCGCCTTGACGATGAACCTCCGTCGCTCCATGTCCGCTTTCCCCCTGTCTGCTCGCCAGGCCGCCGAGAAGGACCCGATCAACTCGGGCCTCGCCTCGCCGCGGGCTCGCCGCTTCGCTCGTCTCGGATTCCGGGGCTCGCCTCGCCTTCGGCTGCAGCTCGCAC
>JACQCN010000145.1 GCA_016201575.1 Candidatus Rokuibacteriota bacterium
CCGCGTCGCGCACGTGGTAGGGGTTCTGCGTGGACGACCAGATCACGAGCGTGCCGGACTCGGCGTCGCGGTAGGCGAGGACGCCGCGGGTCTCGATCGGCATGGCGGCCAGGCGCGGATGCGTGAAGCGCTCGTGGATGACGACATCGGCCTGGGCGAACCCGACGGCGACGTCGCCGACCTCGCCGCGCACGGGGAGCGTCCGGTTGTCCGGCCAGTCCTCGTGGATGCGGACCAGCGAGCGCAGCGCCTCCTCCGCCGACGCCAGCGGCGGCAGCGGCTCGTAGTCGACCCGCACCTGCTCCATCGCGTCCTCGACGAGCGGCGCGCTCTCGGCCACCACGACGGCGATCGCCTCGCCGGCGTACTTCGCGACGTCGCCGGCGAGAACCGGCCGCGTGAACGGACGGCCCTTCTGCCGGACGCCGAAGGGCTCCGGCATCGCGCGCGCGACGTCGGGCAGGTCCGCGGCGGCCCACACCGCGAGGACGCCGGGCAGGGCCAGCGCCTCGTGCGTCGTCACCTTGAGCACGCGCGCGTGGGCGTGGACGCTGCGCACCACGCCGAGGTGCACCAAGCCCGGGCGCGCCAGGTCGTCGAGGAAGCGGCCGGCGCCGGTGAGGAGGCGCAGGTCTTCCTTGCGTCGCGGCGAGGCGCCGATCATGTCGCGCCGACCATAGCAAGGGCGCCCCGGCAGCGCAACGGACGTACTACTATTCCGGCATGGCCGAGCACCTGGTCGGCGTCATCTCCGACACCCACGGCCTCATCCGCCCCGAGGCGATCCGCGAGCTCGCGGGCGTCGAGCTGATCGTCCACGCCGGCGACGTCGGCGCCCCCGAGGTGCTCGAGCGCCTGCGCGCCATCGCGCCCGTCGTCGCGGTCCGAGGCAACAACGACCGCGACGCGTGGGCGGCCTCGCTGTCCGACACCGAGGTCGTGCAGGTCGGGCCGGCCTGCCTCTACGTCCTGCACGACCTGAACGAGCTCGACCTCGACCCGGCGGCGGCGGGCTTCCACGCGGTGATCGCGGGCCACTCGCACCGGCCGCGCGTCGAGGAGCGGAGCGGCGTGCTCTTCCTGAACCCGGGAAGCGCGGGCCCCCGGCGCTTCAGCCTGCCGATCGCCCTGGCGCGGCTCAGCCTCCGCGACGGCAAGCTCGACGCGCGCATCATCGAGCTGGCCGGCTGATCCTCATCCCGGGTCTCCCCGGAGCGGGCCGCCGCGCAGGATCATCCCGGTCGCGTGCACTATTGACAGCGGCCGTCTGCCGGGGTACACCGACGCTCGTCGATGGGCAGTTCGCAGGGCATCGTGGTGAGAGGGGAGGGGGTCAGATGAACGACGCACACGACCTGGGCGGAATCCATGGGCTGGGGCGCGTCGACGTGGAGGCCAAGGAGCCTGTCTTCCACTCCGACTGGGAGAAGGCGGTCTTCGCCATCCTGTGGGCCACCTTCGGGACGGGGCGCTACAACCTGGACGAGTTCCGCCACGGCATCGAGCGCATGCACCCGGTCGACTATCTCTCGTCCCGGTACTACGAGCACTGGCTCCACACCATGGGCAACAACATGGTGGAGAAGGGCTTCCTGACCAAGGACGAGTGGGACGCCCGGACGCGCTACTACCTGAGCAACCCCGACGCGCCCGTCCCCCGCAAGGAGGACCGGCCGGGGGTCGAAGGCTTCGTGAAGATGGCGTACGAGGGCGCGCCCACGCGGCGGGAGGTGTCGGCCAAGCCGCAATTCCGCGTCGGCGACCGCGTCGTCGCGCGCAACATCAATCCCACGGGGCACACGCGCCTGGCCCGGTACATCCGGGGCAAGCGCGGCGTGATCCACGCCGTGCACGATGCCTACGTCCTCCCGGACACCAACGCGCACGGGAAGGGCGAGAACCCGCAGTACTGCTACAACGTGGCCTTCGACGCGCGCGAGCTCTGGGGAGACACGGCGGAGCCGAACGAGAAGGTGTACTTCGACGCGTGGGAGAGCTACCTCGAGAAGGCCTGAAAACGAAACCCGGAGGGAGTCGGCATGAGCTCTCTCGGAGGGGGGCTGCGCCCCCCTTCCGAACCTCCCCCCGGGATGGCGCCGGCAAAGCCGGCGCTCGAAGAGTCGGTCACATTCGCGAGAGGAGGGTAGCCCCATGAGCGGACAGAGCGTTGGGAGTAGCCCGCCGCCCATCAGCGAGACGTTTCCGCGGCCCGAGGCGGAGGCGGCGGCCCGCACCAGGGCCCTGGAGGCGCTGCTCATCGAGAAGGGGCTGATGACCAGCGACCTCGTCGACCGCATGGCCAGCCTCTACGAGAAGGACATCGGGCCGCACCTCGGCGCCAAGGTCGTCGCCAAAGCCTGGGTCGACCCGGCCTTCAAGAAGCGGCTCCTGGAGAACGCCACCAAGGCGTGCAAGGAGCTGGGCATCAGCGGCGTGCAGGGCGAGGACATGGTCTGCGTGGAGAACACCCCCAAGGTCCACCACGTCATCGTCTGCACCCTGTGCTCCTGCTATCCCTGGCCCGTGCTGGGCCTCCCCCCCAATTGGTTCAAGTATCCCCAGTACCGGTCGCGGATGGTCATCGAGCCGCGCAAGCTGCTGAAGGAGGACTTCGGCCTCGACCTGCCCCAGGACGTGGAGGTCCGCGTGTGGGACACCAGCGCCGAGATCCGCTACTTCGTCATGCCGGAGCGCCCGGCCGGCACCGAGCGCATGGGCGAGGCGGAGCTGGCCAAGCTGGTCACGCGCGACGGCATGATCGGCGTCGCCAAGGTCTAGGCGGCGCGGGCGCGGAGGCGGACGATGAGCGGTGAGGAC
>JACQCN010000146.1 GCA_016201575.1 Candidatus Rokuibacteriota bacterium
ACTCGGCGCAGCGGCGGGCGCGCAGCATCAGAGCCTGCCGAGGATCGTCACGGTGCTGACGACGCCCGTGCCGCCGAGGTTGTGGGCGAGCCCGACCTCCGCGTTCCGCACTTGGTTGGCCCCCTCGCCCCGGAGCTGCTTCACCAGCTCGTAGACCTGCGCGCAGCCGGTCGCGCCGACCGGGTGACCCTTGGCGATGAGCCCGCCCGACGGGTTGACCGCCACCTTGCCTTCGACCCCGGTCCAGCCTTCCTCGACCGCCGGGCCGCCCTTGCCCTTGGGGAAGAAGCCGAGGTCCTCGGAGGCGATGATCTCGGCGATCGTGAAGCAGTCGTGGACCTCGGCGACCTGGACGTCGGCGGGCGCGATCCGGGCCATCGCGTACGCCTCCCGCGAGGCGCGCACCGTCGCCGGGAACGCCGTCAGGTCGTCCATCTCCCAGAGCGTCGCGGGGCCGGTGGCGTGGCCGCTCCCCAGCACCTTCACCGGCTTGGCGTGGAAGTCGCGCGCCCACTCGGCCGGGCAGAGCACGGCCGCGGCGGCGCCGTCGGAGATCGGCGGGCAGTCGAAGAGGCGGATCGGGTCGGCGATCAGGCGCGAGCCGAGCACCTCGTCGAGCGTGACCGGCTTGCGGAACTGGGCCTTGGGGTTGGCGGCGCCGAGGCCGTGGTTCTTCACGGACACGAGGCCCACCTGCTCGCGCGTGGTGCCGTAGCGCGCCATGTGCTCGCGCATGATGATGCCGAAGGCGCCCGGGAACGTGAGGCCCGCCCGCATCTCGCGCGCCTCGTCGCCCGCGGTGGCCAGCGCGGCCGTGACGTCGGGCGTCGAGGACGCGGTCATCTTCTCGACGCCGGCCACGAGGACGAAGTCGTAGAGCCCCAGCCCGATGCCGAGCGCGCCGTGCCGCAGCGCGATGCCGCCCGAGGCGCACGCGCCCTCGACCTTGGTGGCGGGGATGCCCGTCAGGCCGAGGCGCCCGGCGAGGAGCGCGGCCAGCGAGCCCTGCCCGGCCAGCCGCTCGCCCACGAAGTTGCCGAGGTAGAGCGCCTGGATCCGCGCCCGGTCCACGCGCGCGTCGGCCAGCGCCTCCCGGCAGGCCGCCACCGCCAGGTCGACGATGCCCATGCCCTCCACCCGGCCGAACGGGGTGGAGCCCACGCCGATGATCGCCACGTCTCTCATGGAGTCCCGCCTCCCTTTCCACTCTACGCCCGCGCCCGGTTCGAGTGAAAGCAGGAACGCGCCGGCCGAGCCTGGCTCCTTCATCACCGACCTCCACGCCAGGGGCAGGAATATTGGCGCGCCGGTGCCTTCGCGGAGCGAGGAGCGAGGCCGCCCACCTGCTTGGTCAGGGTTCCCGCAAGCCAGTCGTTCTCGGTGCTCGCCACCTCAAGCCCCCCGGAATCGAACAGCGCAAAGCTCAGGTCCACCACGATGCTGATGCACCCGGGCTCGGGGGAGACGAAGTTCGTCGAGATTCCCCGTCCAGCACCCGTTTCGTGGCCTTTCTCGGGTCCGGACTTGCGGCGTTGACCCGGGGTCAACGTGGCACGATGTCGAAGACGTCGCAGTCAGTTGGAGTTGACTTGCTGCCAGCACCCGAAGTATAGAGGAAGCCTCCCTCGCTTCGGGCTGTTTCGCCCGACTTGCCGCCCCACAGGGCGAGGAGCGGTCGCACGGGGGTTCGACCATCAGGTTGGACACCAGAGCGCCCGCCGCATCCCCGCAGCACAACGCCACGCTGCGGTTCCCGGAGGCACTCATGAGGATTCCTCGAACGCGCCTTTCTCTTCTGTTCGTTGCGGCCGGAGCCCTGCTGGGTTGTACCGAACATGCGGCAACACCTCCGAGCGCGGGATGGACGCTCGGTCAGTCGGGATCCGCCGGAGATGCGATCGAAGAGACGGGTACTCACGAGAAGCCGACAGAGATGATCGGTGCCCAAGGGCCGGCTGGGGCCGACACCCGACCTGATCTCCGGCGATTCAAGGCGACAGCCCGGCTTCGTGATGTTCACTTCGACTTCGACTCGTACGTGATCAGAGCAGAGGATGCCGAGATCCTGGATGCCGATATTGATTGGATGCTGTCGAACCCCGGATACCTCGTGCTCCTCGAGGGGCACTCCGACGAGCGCGGGACGAATGAATACAACATGGCGCTCGGCGACCACCGCGCGAAGGCGACGATGAACTATTTGATCGCGCATGGGGTGCCGTCGGAGAGACTCATTACGATCAGCTACGGGGAAGAACGGCCGGCCTGTACGGACCGCACGGAAGCCTGCTGGGCGAAGAACCGGCGGGCGCACTTTCTTGTCCACCGTGCGGAACCGCCTCAGCGGGCCACCCCGCACGCGAGCCTTCGATAGTTCACGCGCGAGCGTCGGCTGGACCAGCAAAGGAGGGTCAGGCGGGCCAACCAGGCAGATGCCGGGTGGAACCGGGGGTTCAGGCGGAGGCGTCCGCCCCGATTCAGCGGGCGGGACCGGGCCCGACCAGGGTCGATCTCACCCCGATCAAAGCTTTGGCCGGCCGCGGCCCGTGTCGGATGATTGAAGGCGTGAAGATACGTACGACGGCGGCCGGTCAGATTTCTCTGATCATGCTCGAGGGAGACTTGGATGCGAGCGCGGCGCCCGGCTTATCCCAGGCGATCGCCGATGTGATCACCCGCGAAGCGTCTCTACGAATTGTCATCGACCTCACCGGCGTCTCCTGCGTCGACAGCTACGGGCTGGGCGTGGTGGTGGAGGCCCTGAAGCGCGCGAGGGCGGTCGGCGGCGACGTGCGGCTCTGCGGCCTCCAGGACGACGTCCGAAGCATTCTCGAGATGACCGGCCTCATGCGACAGATCCGCGTGTACTCGGATCGGGACGAGGCAGCCTCGCAGTGGACCTAAGGGGCTGTCCGGCGGGGGGTTCGCGGGCTTCGTGCATCCTGGCCGTCCTCGGGGGAATCTCCAGCGAGAGCGCCGAGAAGTCTCCCGAGTCGCTCGATGTTCATCGGGGGGAGATCGAGGAACCGGATTGCGTATTCTCCCACCCCGATCTCTCGGACAAGCGAGAAGCGAGTCCAGACGGGGCCGATCGCGTCGCCCGGAGTGAAGGCGATGAACATGAAGCCCCGAAGTTCGAGCGCCTCGCCCACGCACACCCGCATGCCCTTGGTGCTGACGTCGACGGCTCGCCCGCGCCACGTCTTGCCCACGCCGTTCTTGATCTCGACAGGCCATCCCCGCGACACCCTCGGAGCCCGTCGGCGATCTCGTTGGGGCTGAGTCATGGCGCCTACCAGGGAAGCCCGGTCCGGAATGGGAGTAGTCGATCCGGCTTCAATCCAACCCGGTGGCCGTCGACATACCGCACCTCGGCCGTAAAGGCGAACTGCTGAGGTGTCCCGGGATGGATCTCGGCCCGGTAGGGCTCGCCGATCTGAAGATTTTCCGGAGGCCGCCAGTTGAGACAAACCCACAGACTATGCGGGCTCATCTCGACCACGCGCCCGACAATATGGGCTCCGTCGTCAAGCCGGAGCCGGATCAGCCACGCCGCCGTGGAGGGTCGAATCTCTCTCGTCTCCAGGCGCGGGCCCGGCGCTTCAAAACAGGTACCGAGTCTCAACGGATCAACCCCGCGAGGGCGAGGAAGAATCCCGCCCACAGCAAGCCGGCCGGGATCAGCGAGACCATCATCCCTTCGACGAACCGAAAATCCTCATCGGCAGGCCCCTGATGCTCGGCGCCCTGGTTCGGCTTCTCTGCGCTCAGCGTCATCGCTTTGACTAGGTTCCTCACGCCGGTTCCCTCCTATCCGTACTCCAGGAGCATGGTGGATGCCAAGGATGAAAGACGAGGCGTTTCGGTGACTTAGAGGCCGCACCACGTTGCGGGCACGTGCTTGGACGGCACGGCCGTGCCATCAGGTCGCGGAACGATCCCGGCCGCCGCCGATCGCCTCGCCCGGAGCGCTCACGCTCTCGGCCCGGAACAGACCGGAGACGACGCGATTCGCGTCACGGCGACGGATCGCGAGGTCGGCGCCACCGTCATGATCGGCGAACCGGGTAGGATAAAGGGTTTCGGCGGGTTCGCTACGGCTGGGAGAAGCGCTGGGTGTTGCCCATCCAGGGCCACACGTAGCCCTGGACGTTGGCGAGGATCTGCCGGAGGTGATTGCGGTCGTGGTGGATCCACTCGTGCAGCAGGTCCGCCACGCGCAGGAAGCCCACCTTGGGGTGATGGCCGCCGCGCGCGAGGTCGACGTCCTTCAGCGAGGCGACGAGCCGGATGCTCGCCGAGCGCAGCTCCGCGAACTCGGCGAGCACGTCCTTGAGCTCCTTGTCGCAGTCCCGCCGCGCGCGGGCGACCTCCTCCTGGTCCCACGGCGCCAGCTCGGGCGAATCGTGATCCAGGATGGAGCCGCCGTGGGACCAGGAGGAGGTCGGCCGGCGAAGCCCCGCTGCTCGGATTCGCTCAGGTGGCCCACGACCTCCTTCGCGCACCACTCCCCGGCGGCCGGATGCCAGTTGAGGGCCGCCACCGGGATCCGGCTCAGCTCGGTCTGCAGGAACACGGGCGTGACCCCGAGCAGGGTCGCGGCGTACATGGGCGTGAGGGGGGCGGAGTCGTCGGCCATCGCGGGGGATTATCACACAGTCCGGGGACCGCCGTCGCCGACTCGGCCGCCGCCTTCGCGTCGGGTCCCGTCAGGAGCCGCCGCGCGAGTATATGACCGGGGCACCGGTCGCGTCGACGGCGGCGCGCGGTCAGCGCCGGGGGTCGCGGACGCGCGCGATCAGCAGGAGGAGCGCGAGGAGACCGAACGCGCCGGCGGTGACGAAGACCGCCGGGAAGCCGAGGCGGTCGGCCATGAGGCCGGCGAGGACCGGCGCCGCGAAGGCCGCCGGGGCGAACGCCGTGTTGCCGATGCCGACGTAGGTCGGCCGCTCGTGGACGGCCGGCGCGAACTCCAGCAGCACGGGGAGCCAGGACACGTTGACGGCGGCGATCTGCACGCCGGCGAGCACGAAGACACCCGTGAACGCCTCGATCGACGGCGCCCCGAGGGCGAGCGCGTTGGCCGCCACCATGCAGGCGGCGCCGGCGATGACGACCAGGCGATGCCCCGCGCGGTCGGCGAGCCAGCCGAGGGTGAGGTTGCCGACGGTCTGCCCCACGAGCAGCGCGGTCGTGAACACGCCGACCTGCCACGTGGGCCCCTGCCACGTGCGGAGCGCGTAGACGGCGTAGAAGCCGCTGGCCATCATCGCGAAGGCCACGCAGCCGCGGGCGACGAGGAACCACGAGAGGTTCCGGTCGTGCCGGAGCAGCCGCGGGATGCGGCCGAGGTACTGCCCGAGCGACGGCGCGTTCGTCGCGGGCGCCTCGAAGGGCGGCTCCCGGACGGAGGTGCGCCCGACGACGTCCATCCAGGCCGGCATGAGGAGGCCGCCCATGCCCGTCATCACGAACAGGAGGAGCAGCATGACGACCTGGGCGAGCACCGGGAAGCGGTCGGCCAGGAGCAGAGCCACCAGCCCCAGGGCCAGGAGCGGCAGGCGCTCCCACACGGTCCACCGCAGGATGAACGGCAGCTTCCGCGCGAGGGTCTCGGTGTGCCCCGCCACGAAGAGGGCCGGCAGGAACCACCCCGCCGTCATCACCGCGGGGATGGCGCCGATCACGACGTTGGGGGCGCCGAGGTGGGCCGCGAACGCCGGCAGCAGCGTCGACGGGGAGGCGAACGAGAGGCCCACCATGTAGAGGCCGAGGTCGGCGCCGAGGGCAAGCACGTTGTGGCGCAGGTGGCGGCGCGCCCGCGCCTCGCCCTCGAGCACGCCGGCGGGGGCGCTCAAATCTTCCGCGCGCGCCCGGTCCAGTAGCGGTCGCGCAGCTCGCGCTTCAGGATCTTGCCGTAGGCGTTCTTGGGCAGCGCCGGCAGGAGCTCGACCGAGTGCGGCTTCTTGTAGGAGGCGAGCCCGCGCTGGCAGTGCTCGATGATGTCGGCCTCGGTCACCTGCGCGCCGGGCCGGGGCACCACCAGCGCCTTCACCGTCTCCCCCCACTTCTCGTCGGGCACGCCGATGACGGCGACCTCGAGCACCGCCGGGTGCGCGCAGATGACCTCCTCGATCTCGCGCGGATAGATGTTCGAGCCGCCGCTGATGATCATGTCCTTCTTGCGGTCGGTGATGTAGACGTAGCCGTCCGCGTCGACGCACCCGATGTCGCCGGTGTGCAGCCACCCGCCCCGGAGGGTCTCGGCGGTCGCCTCGGGCTTCTGCCAGTAGCCCTTCATCACCAGGTCGCTCCGCACGACGATCTCGCCCATCTCGCCGGCGGGTACGTCCCGGTCCGCTCCGTCCACGACGCGGACCCGGACACCGGTGACCTCGCGGCCGGCCGAGGCCAGGCGGCGGAGCTTCACGGGATCGTCGCCCGCCAGGTGCTCCTCCTTCGGCAGCGTGGTGCAGGTCATCGGCGCCTCGCCCTGAGCGAAGAGCTGGACGAAGATCGGCCCGAACGCGCCGAGCGCCTCCAGGAGCTGCTCCACGTACATGGGCGCGCCGCCGTAGAAGATCGTGTGCAGGCTCGAGAGGTCGTAGCGCGCGCGGTCGGGGTGCGTGGTCAGCATGTGGATCATCGTCGGCACCAGGAACAGCGTGGTGACGCGGTGGCGCTGGATCGCCGCGAAGATCCGCGGTGGGTCGAACGCGCGGGTGTCCGGAAAGGCGTTGGCGGCCCCCCGCCCGACGTGGTGAAAGAGCGAGAGGCCGGAGCCGTGGGTGATGGCGGCGGCGTGGAGCAGCACGTCGGTCGGGCGCGCCGGGTTGATGTCGAGGAGGAACTGCTCGACCATCGTGAGCAGGTTGCGGTGCGTGAGCATCGCGCCCTTGGGATGTCCCGTGGTGCCGGAGGTGTAGAAGAGCCAGGCGAGGTCGTCGGGCTCGATCCGGACGTCGGGCGGCGTGTCGGGCTGCCCGTGCAGCGCGGGCTCGTAGCCGGGGTCGCCGGCGTCGCCGCCCACGCAGACGAAGTGCTTGACGGTTTGCAGGTTCTTTCGCACCGGGGCGAGGTGCTCGATGAACTCGGCGCCGTAGACGAGGATCGTCGCGCCGGAGTCGTTGATCATGTACTCGTGCTCGGCCGGGTGCAGCCGCACGTTCATCGGCACCACGGCCATCCCCGCCTTCATCGGCGCCAGGATCGTCTCGAGCCCCTGGTAGCAGTTCGGCAGCAGCATGGCCACGCGGTCGCCCGGCTGCCCGCCCATCCCGCGGAGGGCATGGGCGAGGCGGTTCACGCGCGCCTCGGCCTCGCGGAACGGGATCACGGTGTCGCCCTGGATCCAGGCCGGGCGGTCGGGATGGCGCAGCGCCGCGCGGGTGAGCAGGTGACCGACGTGCATGGAGTCCTCCGCGGCTCAGCGGCCCGGGAAGCGGGCCGGCCGTTTCACAGGTCCTTCAGCAGCTCCTCGAAGCCCGGGCGGCCGACCTCCTCGATCCGGTAGCGCGCGCGCACGACGGGGCGCGTCACGGTGAGGCTCCGGCGGATGTCGATGGGCGTGCCGAGGAGGACGGCGTCGCAGGGCGTGGCCTCGATCGTCGCTTGGAGATCGGCGATCTGCGCGTCGCTGTAGCCCATCGCGGGGAGGACGGGGCCGAGCGTCGGGAACTCGATGAAGACGTCGCGCAGGCTGCCCCGCGCGTAGGGGCGCGGGTCGACCAGCGTGGCGCCGTGCGTCCGCGCCGCCAGCTCCGCGGCGCCGGCGGGCATGCCGCCGTGGGTGACGGTGGGGCCGTCCTCCACCGCCAGCACCGTCTTGCCGCGGATCGCCTCCGGAGTCTCCACGCTGATCGGCATCCGCGTGTCGACGATCGTCGCGCGCGGGTTGAGACAGGCGATCGCCGCCGTCACCGTCGCCACCGCCGCCGGCGGGGCCGTGTCTTCCTTGACGATCACCGCGACGTCGGCCATGCGGAGGTTCGCCTCGCCCGGGTGGTAGCGCGACTCGTGGCCGGGGCGATGGGGATCGACGAGGCAGAGGTGGAGCGTGGGCGTGAAGAACGGGAGGTCGTTGTTGCCGCCGTCCCAGACGATCACGTCGGCCTCGGCCTCCGCCTGCGCCAGGATCGCCGCGTAGTCGACGCCGGCGAAGACGACGGTGCCGGCCTCGAGGTGCGGTTCGTACTCCTCCCGCTCCTCGAGCGTGACACCCGCCCGGTCGAGGTCGGCGAGCGTGGCGAAGCGCTGCACGCGCTCGGCGAGCAGGTCGCCGTAGGGCATCGGGTGGCGCACGACCGCGACGCGGCGCCCGCGCGATTTCAGGATCTCGGCGATCCGCCGGCTCACCGCGCCCTTGCCGCAGCCGGTCCGCACGGCGCACACCGCCACCACGGGCCGGGTCGAGGGCAGCATGGTGCGGCGCGGGCCGAGCAGCGTGAAGTCGGCGCCGGCGGCGAGGCTCACGCTGGCCAGGTGCATGACGTGCTCGTGGCTCACGTCGCTGTAGGCGAAGACGACCTCGTCGATGCCGCGCTCCCGGATCAGGTGCGGCAGCCTGTCCTCGGGCTCGATCGCGATGCCCTGGGGATAGCGCGCGCCCGCCAGCGCCGGCGGGTAGCGGCGCCCCGCGATGCCGGGGATCTGGGCCGCGGTGAACGCCACGACCTCGGTGTCCGCGTCGTCGCGGTAGACGGTGTTGAAGTTGTGGAAGTCGCGCCCGGCCGCTCCCATGATGACGACGCGCCGCATCGCTAGCCGCCCAGCTCGCGGCGCACCTGCCGCGCCCCCGCCGCCAGCGCCTCCAGCTTGCGCCGGCAGACCCAGCGCGGCGTCTCCCAGAAGCCGCAGTCGGGGTTGAGCCAGAGCTTCCGCGGTTCCACGTGACGGAGCAGCAGGCGGATGCGCGCCGCCACCTCGTCGGCGGACTCCGCCTCGAAGGCCTTGACGCCGACGACGCCCGCGCGCTCCTGGTCGCGCAGCGCCAGCCCGGTCGCGTCCTCCAAGAGCTCGGCCACGTCGGTCGGGCCCAGGCGGCCGGCGGCGATGGCCTCGCGGGCGAGCCAGAGCCAGCCGGGCAGCCCGTGGCTCCCGACCACCGTGGTCGGCAGCAGCGGCAACGCATCGGGCATCAGCACCATCCTCTCAGTTCCGCGCTATAGTCGTGGCCGGACCAACACCCCGGAGGTGCGGCGTGCCCCTGCTCGACCGACCAGGCGGATCCCTTCACTACGAGATCACGACCCTGACGCCGCCGTGGCGCCAGGATCCGCCCACGATCCTCTTCCACCACGGCGTCGGAATCACGGCCGACACCTGGCTCGAATGGCTTCCGATTCTAGCC
>JACQCN010000147.1 GCA_016201575.1 Candidatus Rokuibacteriota bacterium
CCAACCTCCCTCCGGCGCCTCCCCGGGACTCGCCGGTTGGCCTAGTACTACAACGCCAGTTATCAACCAACCCTCGGGTGCTCCCGCAGCCAGCGTCTGGCGTGGCTCGCCCGGGCCGCGGCCTTGTGGCGGCGCTGGTGCTCGAACCAGGCGATCGCGGCGGTGGCATCCCAGCGCTGCCAGGGCAGCACGACCTCAAGCAGCTGGCGCACCTCGGGCACCGACGCCGGGGCTCCTTTTTTCCCCCCATTCGTGCTGCACCGACTTGAGGAAGGCGAGCGCCATCAGCGAGAGCGTGATGTGGTGGTACCAGCCGCGGTAGCGGGTGACCTCGTAGTGGTCGAGCCCGACCTCACCCTTGGCGAGCTCGAAGTCCTCCTCGATGGTCCAGCGCAGGCAGCCCACCGCGGCCATCTCCGCGAGAGCGACGGTCTCGGGGGCGTTACTGAGGTAGCACTTGATGTCGGCCCCCGGATCGGACCCGACCGGCCGACGGGCCATCAGCCAGCCCCCGGATCCGGGCTCGTGATGGACCTTCTCGACGACGCGCAGGCGCGCGAACTCGTACTCGCGGGGACCCTTCTCCCCCTCCGTGACGCGATGGCGGATCCAGGCCTCCGGCGGCAGCTCGCGGACGAGCGCCTCGACCGTGCGGGCCGGTGGCGTGTCGGGCGCCGGTCGCGGCCGGGTGCGCGGCCGCCCCGTGCGGCCCGACCGCGGCGGCGTCCGCCAGCCCGGATCGGTGGTCCACACGTGGGCGTCGCGGCTCACCTCGAAGCAGTACCAGCGGCCCTGCTCCGCGACGAGGCGGCGCAGGTCGTGGCTGTCTCCGTAGGCCGCGTCCGCGGTCACCCACGCGTAGGAAAGGTGGCCCCGCTCGGCGGCCGCGACCAGCATCGCCGAGGCGAGTTCGAGCTTGGTTCGGAAGCCGACGTCGGCGGGCACCGCCGCCCGGGGCGAGGTGCGCTTGGCGGGATCGGCGAGCCAGCCCGCGTGCAGGTACAGCCGCCGGTCGACGAGCGTATGGCCGTGCGTGCTCGCGTAGCCCAGGAAGACCCCCACCTGGCAGTTGTCCACCCGCCCGAGGGTGCCCGAGTACTGGCGGCCCACCCCGGCCGAGTGGCTGCCCTTCTTGGGGAACCCGGTGTCGTCGAGCACGAGCACACCGCACGGCGTGCCGAACCGCTCGCCGACGAAGCGCTGCAGCTCCCCGATGCAGCCCTCGTCGTCCCAGGGCGAGTCGGACAGGAACTCCTGGAGCTTGCGCGGCGCGGCGCCGACCCGCTCGGCGATGTTCTCCGCGTTCTTGCGCTCGATCGGCGACGCCAGCCCGATCAGGTACCGGCGCCCGAGGGCGCGTCCCTCCGAGCGGCGGAAGAAACGACCGAACCGGGCGTGGAACCCCTCCAGCGCCGGCAGCAGGGCCTCGAGGTCCTCGGGGAGCATGGACGAGCCTCCGCGCGGACCACCAGAAGGAGCGATCGACCGCGCGGGTGGCCCGTTCGGAAGGCCACCATAGACCTACTGGCTCAGCTCGTCAATAACTGGCGTTGTAGTACTAGGAGGTTGGTGTCAAACGCGCGTTCTGAACGGCTGACGGGAGGGCGCGGGCGCAGCTACGATCGGCCGGGCAGGTGCTCCTGATCGAACGGATGGGCACCACCCGGCTGAGATCGCAGGGAGCCGCCGATGTCGCTCGGACCCACACCCCGCCAGGGAGACGTCTTCCGCGACACGACCGAGTTCTGCGCTCCCCGTGTCCGAGTCGACTCCATCTATGCCCTGCTCCACCGGGAGTGCTTCAACCTCTTCCCCGACGAGCTCTTCGCTGACCTCTTCGCCGAGGTCGGCCGGCGCTCGGTGCCGCCCCTCGTCGTGGCGGTCGTGATGGTCCTCCAGCGTCTCGAGGGCCTGTCCGACCGCGAGGCGGTCGAGCGCTTCACGTTCGATGCCCGCTGGAAGTACGCCGCCGGTGGCCTGCCCTTCGACTACCCGGGCTTCGCCCACACCGTCCTCGTCGACATGCGCGCGAGGCTGCTCCGCTCGGACCGCCCCAAGCGGATCTTCGAGCGCTCGGTCGAGGTCGCGAGGGAGGCCGGCCTCGTCGGCGTCCGGCGGGTGCTCGATTCCA
>JACQCN010000203.1 GCA_016201575.1 Candidatus Rokuibacteriota bacterium
CGTCGAGGACCTCGCGCAGGACACGGCCTACGACCCGGCGCACAAGCGGGGCGCCGTCGAGCAGGGGTACCGGGGCTTCATAGGCGTGCCGCTCCGCAGCCAGGGCCGGATCCTCGGCGCGCTCAACATCTTCACCAAGGGCGCGCGCCACTTCCTGCCCGACGAGATCGCCCTGCTGACCGCGCTCGCCGACCAAGCGTCGGTGACGATCGAGGAGGCCCGCCTGTACGAGGCGAGTCGGGCGCGCGCGCGGGAACTGGACGAGCGGAACACGCAGCTCCGACATCTCCACGAGGCGGCCCGGGCCATCACCGCCGAGCGCGACGTCGAGCGGCTTCTCCAGACGATCGTGGAATCCAGCCGGGAACTGCTCGGAGCGGGCTACGGGGCCCTCGGGGTGTTTAATGCCGACGGCCGGATTCGCCAGTTCTTCACAGTGGGGCTGACGCCGGAGGCGCGGGAGGGAATCGCCGGTCCCCCCGTGGGGCAGGGGCTCCTCGGGTATGTCTTCAAGCATGGGAAGACGCTCCGGCTGGACGATCTCACGGCTCACCCGGCGGCGGCGGGGTTCCCGCCCGGGCACCCGCCCATGCGGAGCCTGCTGGCGGTGCCGATTCACTTCCGGCAACAGATTCTCGGGGCCCTCTACCTGACGGAGAAGCCCGGGGGATTCACCGCCGAGGACGAAGCCCTGCTCGCCACCCTGTCCGCTGACGCCGCGCTTGCGATCGAGACCGCCCGCCTCTTCGACGAGACGCGGACGCAACAGACGCGCCTCACGCAGATCTTCGATTCCACGTCGGACGGCATCCTCCTCGTGTCGAGGACGGGCGAGATCCAGGCGGTGAACCGCCGGGCCGGCGAGCTGCTCGGCTTCAACGCGGAGGACGCCGTCGGCGTCGGGCTGGCCGAGCTGCTCGCGGGCTATCGCAGCTCGGTGCCCGACTACGCGCGCGTCTTCGCCGCGCTCAACGCGCTCCTCGAGGCCCCTGACCGCGGCGGCGAAGGCGACCTGGATCTCCGCCGGATGGGCCGGATCATCCACTGGACGGGGCAGCCGACGAGGGACACGGCGGGCCGCACGCTCGGCCTCACGCTGACGCTTCGCGATGTCACACAGGAGCGCGAGGTCAGCCAGATGAAGACCGACTTCGTCTCCTTCGTCACGCACCAGCTCCGGACGCCGCTCGCGGGGATCAAGTGGATGCTGGAGCTCGTCCAGGAGGCGCCCGGTGTGCCCGCAGAGCCCCTGAGCTACGTTCAGGACGCGCGCCAGGCGGCCGAGCGGCTGATCGGTCTGGTCAACGACCTCCTCGACGTCTCCCGGCTCGAAGGCGGCAAGCTGAAGATCGAGCCCCGGCCGGTGGACCTCGGTGACCTGACGCGAAGCGTGCTCGAGGAGCTGGTCACGCTGGTGCGCGAGAAGGGGCACCGGCTCTCGGTGGAGGGCGCGGACACGGCGCCGCAGGTCGTGGCCGACCCGCAGCTCCTGCGCCAGGTGGTCCTGAACCTCACCTCGAACGCGATCAAGTACACGCCGCCCGGCGGCGACGTCACGATCCGCATGGAGTCCGGAAACGGCAACGTCCGGTGGGCAATCACGGACAGCGGCATCGGGATCCCGAAGGCGTCGCAGGCGCGGCTCTTCGAGAAGTTCTACCGGGCGGACAACGCGCAGACGTTCGAGACCGAAGGGACGGGGCTCGGGCTCTATCTGGTCCGGCTGATCCTCGAGAAACTCTCGGGGCGCGTGTCGTGCGAGTCCGAAGAAGGCCAGGGCGCGACGTTCCTCTTCACGCTGCCGGTTTCCGGGCGAGGCCAATGACAAACACGGGGAAACGGATCCTGCTGGTCGAAGACGATCGCTTCCTGCGCCGGGCGTGCGAGGCCAGCCTGCGCCAGCGCGGGTTCACGGTGACGACGGCGGCGGACGGCGAGGAGGGGTTGCGGGCGGCGCGCAGCGAGCAGCCCACCCTGGTTCTCCTCGACATGCTGATGCCGAAGCTCTCGGGGCTCGACGTGCTCCGCGCCCTCCGGGGCGACGCGGCGACGCGCGGCCTCCCCGTCGTCATCCTCTCGAACTCGTCCCGCGAGCAGGACGTGCAGGAAGTCACGCGGCTCGGCATCGCCGGCTACTTCGTGAAGGCCAACCTGTCGCTCCAGGAGCTGGGCGACCAGATCGATCGGATCCTCGGGGGCTCCACGGCATGAGGCGCGTCCTGCTTGCCGAGGACGACCGGTTCCTGCGCAAGGCCGCCGAGGCGCGGCTGCGCCAGGTGGGGTTCACGGTGCTGACGGCGGCCGACGGTGAGGAGGCGCTGCGCCTCGCCCGGACGGAGAGCCCGGACCTCGTGCTGCTCGACCTGATCATGCCGAAGGTGCAGGGGTTCGAGGTCCTGGAGGCCCTCAAGCGGGATCCCGCGACGGCGGCGATCCCCGTCATCGTGCTGTCGAACCTCGGTCAGGAGCAGGACGTGCAGCGGGCCATCACGTTGGGCGCGGCCGCGTATTTCATCAAGGCGCATCTCTCGCTTCACGACATGGCGAAGAAGGTGGAGGAGATGCTGGGTAGCGGGACGGCGTAGATGGCGGGACTGCGCGTCTCCGAGGACGAGCTCCGGACGCTTCTCGTGAGCCGGCTCGAGATCGTCGACGAGGGCGAGTTCGAGAAGGCCCGCACGATGGCGCACCGCCTGCGCATCCCGATCGAGCGCGCGGTGGTCGAGCGGAGCCGCGTGCCGCTCGCGTTCATTCTGGGGCGCCTGGCCGAGGCGTGGGACGTCGGGTTCGTCGACCTGAAGATCAGCGACGTCAAGCCCGAAGCGCTCCGGACGCTGACCGAGGAATACGCCCGGAAGAACGTGCTGCTGCCCTTCGACCTCCGGGACGGGCAGCTCCACGTCGCGATGTGGGATCCGCGCGACCGGCGGGTCATCGACGAGATCGAGCGGACGACCCGGCTCCGCGTCGTCCCGTACCTGGCGCCCGAGTCGGCGGTCCTGCGCGGGCACCTGCTCTACAGGGGGAACTTGCGCGAGATGCTCGAGCGCGCGGTCGCCGACGAGACGCTCACGATCGAGCGGCAGCAGCGCCCCGCCGCCGAGCGCTCCTCGGCCGAGCTCCTCACGCGCATCCTGGAGTACGCCGCGGTCACGCGCGCCTCCGACGTCCACATCGAGCCCTACGAGCTCGAGACCCTGGTCCGGTGCCGCGTTGACGGGATCCTCCACGAGGTCTTGAGCCTGCCGCCTGACGCGCTGCCCCCGCTCGTCGCGCGCATCAAGATCCTCAGCCAGATGCGCATCGACGAGCGGCGCGCACCGCAGGACGGGCGGTTCGAGGCGGACCTGAACGGCTACAAGGTGGACCTCCGCGTGTCGACGCTGCCGACGCTCTGGGGCGAGAAGGTCGTCATGCGGGCCCTCTCCCGGGAGGACATCCTGATCGACCTGGAGGACCTGGGGCTCACGTCGCCCGACTACCAGATCGTGCTCCGGAACATCTTGCGCCCGTTCGGCATGATCCTCATCACCGGTCCGACGGGCTCGGGCAAGACGACGAGCCTCTACTCGATGCTCGTCAGGCTGGGCGTCGAGCGGCAGAACGTCGTCAACATCTCGACGATCGAGGACCCGATCGAGTACACGCTGCCCCGCGTGAACCAGGTCGCGGTGAATCCGGCGGCCGGCATCGAGTTCGCGACGGGCCTCAGGGCGCTCCTCCGCCAGGATCCGGACATCATCATGCTCGGCGAGATCCGCGACCGCGAGACGGTCGAGATCGCGGTGCGGGCAGCGCTGGTCGGGCGCCTGCTCATCTCCACGCTCCACACCAACGACTCGACCGGCGTCGTGCCGCGGCTTCTCGACATGGGCGTCGAGCCCTTCCTCGTCGCGTCCACGCTCGCCCTGGTCGTCGCCCAGCGGCTCATGCGGCGCGTCTGCGTCGCCTGCCGCGAGAGCGTCACGCCCGATCCGGCCGTGCTCAGCACGCTGCGGGCGCGCCCCGACTTCGACCGGACGGTGCAGGTGCTGCAGTCGGACGGCGTGCTCGGCGCGAGCGGCGACCCGCTGTCGAACATTCGATTCTTCCGCGGCAAGGGCTGCGCCCAGTGCCAGGGCGGCGGGTTTCGCGGGCGCCTCGGCGTCTTCGAGATCTTCGAGATCGGCGACCGGACCCGCGCGATGATCATGGAGCGCCGCGACGCGTCCGCGATCCACGCCGAGGCGATCGCGAGCGGAATGAAGACGATGTTCGAGGACGGCCTCGCGAAGGCGCTGCTGGGCGAGACCACCCTCGGGGAGGTCTTTCGCGTCGCCCTCTGAGGGTCCCGCCTGGGAGCTGACCCGACCCGCGGCCGGCCAGGCGCGGCTGCCCGGCTTGATCGCCGGGCTGCCGGTCTTGCAGAGCGGGCACGCGTCGGGCTGCCACGTCGCGGCGCCGACGGTTGCGCGCGCGGCGCCCTTCACGGAAAACTCCGCGGCCCCGCCGCTCCGGTCGATCAGCGAGCCCACCCCGGCGACGACGCCGCCGAGCGCCTCGACGCACGCGACGACCTCGCGCGTCGAGCCGCCCGTCGTGATGACGTCCTCGACGACGAGGCACCGCTCCCCGGGGGCGAGCGCGAAGCCGCGCCGCAGGCGCATGATGCCGTCCTCGCGCTCGGTGAAGAGCGCGCGCGTCACCCCGTGGGCGACGAGGATGCCGCCGATCGCGGGCGCCCGCACCGTGGTCGCGCCGGCGCCCGCGAGTCGGGCGCGACTCAAAGGGTCTCGCGGTGATGGACGCGCATCCGCGGGTCGAGCGCGTCGCGGAGCCCGTCTCCGAAGAGGTTGAAGCCGAGCACGGCGAGGAAGATCGCCAGGCCGGGGTACGTGATCAGCGCGGGCGCGCGGAAGATGTACTGGCGCCCCTCGCCCAGCATCGCCCCCCACTCCGCCGTCGGCGGCTGCACGCCCAGCCCGAAGAAGCCGAGCCCCGCCGCCAGCAGGATCGCGGAACCCAGGTTGAGGGTGGCCTGCACGATGACCGGCGCCACCGCGTTGGGCAGCACGTGCCGGAAGACGATGACGGTCGGCCGCTGGCCGATCGCCTCCGCGGCCTCCACGTAGGCCTGCTCGCGGATCGTGAGCACCGAGCCGCGGACGAGCCGGATGAACGAGGGAACGGCGCCCACCCCGACCGAGATGATCACGTTCTGCAGCCCGACGCCGAGCACCGCCACCAGGGTGAGCGCGAGCAGCAAGCCGGGGAAGGAGAGCAGGATGTCGGCGAACCGCTGCACCACCAGGTCCGACAGGCCCCCCCGGAACCCGGACACCGCCCCGAGGGGGACACCGGCGGCCAGGCCGACGCCGACGGCGAGGAAGCCGATGAGCAGCGAGAGACGGCCGCCGTAGAGCAGCCGGGCCAGGACGTCCCGGCCGAGGTGGTCGGTCCCCAGCGGGTGCCCCCACGACGAGGGCCGCAGCGCCTGGACCAGGCTCTGGGCTTCCGGATCCTGATTCGTCAGAACCGGCGCCGCCGCGGCCGCCACGAGGAGCGCCACCAGCAGCGCGAGCCCGACCACGGCGCCCCGGTGCCGGCGAAAGCGATGCCAGCCGTCGCGAAGCCGGGAACGCGGGCCGGCCGCCTTCGGCCCGCGAAGCCGCTCACCCGTAGTGGATCCGGGGATCGACGTACGCATAGAGCAGATCCACGACCAGGTTCGTGGCGATGAAGAGCGTCGAGAAGGTCAGCACGATCCCCTGGACGACCGGGTAGTCGCGGGAAAAGATGGAGTCGACGAGGAGCTGGCCCATCCCGGGCCAGCCGAAGACCGACTCGGTCAGGACGGCGCCGCCGAGCAGGCTCCCGAACTGCAGCCCCGCCGCCGTGATGATCGGAATGAGCGCGTTCCGCAGCGCGTGGCGGATGATCACGACCGTCTCCCTCACTCCTTTCGACCGCGCGGTGCGGACGTAGTCCTGGTTCAGGACTTCGAGGAGGCTCGAGCGGGTCATGCGGGCGACGATCGCCATCGAGAAGGCGCCCAGCGTGAGCGCGGGCATCACCAGGCTCCCGGGCTGGTCGGCGCCCGCGGCCGGCAGCCAGTTGAGCTGGATGGCGAAGACGATGATGAGCATGAGCCCAAGCCAGTACACCGGCATCGAGATGCCGAAGAGCGCCACGACCGAGAGTCCGTAGTCGAAGAGCGAGTAGGGACGCGCGGCCGACATCACGCCCGCCGCCATCCCGACCGCCGTCGCGACGACGGAGCTCGCGACCACCAGCCGGAGCGTGTTCGGCAGGCGCTCGAGCACCTCGGACGCGACCGGCCGGGAGGTCCGGGCCGAGACGCCGAGGTTCCCTCGGACCAGCCGGCTCATGAAGATGCCGTACTGCACGTGGATCGGCTGGGTCAGCCCGAGCTGGACCCTGATCCGCGTCGTCTCCTCCTCGCTGGCCAGGAGCCCGGCGATCATGCGGGCCGGATCGCCCGGGAGAAGCCGGACCATCAGGAAGACGATGAGCGAGACGCCCCAGAGGGTGACGAGCGACGCGGCCAGCCGCTGCGCCAGGTAGCGATGGAAGAGGTTCAACGAGGTGAGCGGCCCCTGCTAGCGGACCGGGCGGGCGTACTTCGCGTAGAACATCTCGTTGGGGAGCGACGAGATGTCGGTCACCTTGGCGGAGTAGACGATCGGGAACCGCTGGACCCAGAGGAAGACCCAGGGAGCCTCTTCCCATACCTTCCGGGCCGCCTGGCAGTAGAGCTCCTTCCGCTTGTCCTGGTTGAGCTCGCGCTCGGCGGCCAGGGCGAGCCGGTCGATCTCGGGAGTCGAGAAGAAGCTCGTGGCCAGCCCCTTGGGCGGCGCGAATCGCGAGCGGAACTGGTACATCTGCTGGGAGGCGTCCAGGAAGGCCGGCGCCCAGCCGAGGTAGTGGAGCTGCGTGGTGTTCTTGTCCGGAGCCGCGGTGATGGTCGCGATGTACGAGGGCCAGTCCATCGTCTGGAGGCTCACCTCGAGGCCGACTTCCCGCAGGTAGCCGGCGATCGCCTGGGCGGCCTCCTTGTCCTGCACGTAGCGGCCGGTCGGGTGGATGAGCTGGAGCCCGGTGCCCGGCTTGACGCCGGCCTGCTTCAGGAGGTCCCTGGCCCGAGCCGGGTTGTACTCGTAGCCGCCGATCTTGCAGTAGCCGAAGAGGCTCGAGGCCATCGGCGCGTCCATCCCGTCGGCGGCCCCGAAGAGGACGTTGTTCACGATGGCGGCCTTGTCGACCGCGTAGTTGAGCGCCTGCCGTACCCGCCGGTCGCCGAGAAGGGGCTTGCGGGTGTTGATGGCGAGGGGTTCTTGGTCACGGTGATGCTCTCCCCGCGCCGGCGCTCCTTGAACACGTACGGCCCGGTGCCCACCAGGTGGGTGTAGTTCTTGTAGTCGTTGCCGAGCTTGTCGGCCGAGGCCGGCGACAGCATCCCCGCCACCGTGAACGACAGCCCGCCGATCAGCGGCGCGAAGGGCTGCTGGAGGGAGATCCGGATGGTCAACGGGTCCACCACCTCGACCTTCCCCTCCCAGTCGGGACGCAGCGGCACCCGCACGGCGCGGTCCATCAGCCGGTCGAAGTTCCACTTGACGGCCTGGGCATCGAACGGGGTGCCGTCGTGGAAGCGGACCCCGGGCCGCAGCTTGAACGTATACCGCAGCCCATCGCTCGATACCGTCCAGCTCTCGGCGAGCAGGGGGACGAACCGGCCGTGCTCGTCGATCGTCAGCAGCGTCTCCACCACGTAGTCGATCATGTTGCCGACCGTGGTGGTGGTGACCTGCGCCGGATCGAGGTTGTCGGGATCGATGCCGATGGCGACGTTGAAGACCGCCGCCGCCGCCCGCGACGCGGGCGCGGTGATCGCGAGCAGCGTGAGGGCCAGGCACGCCGGAACGAAGGACCACCGCGGGGGCCGCCGAGAGCTCATGTCGCCTCCATCATCGGGAACGAGTCGCCTGCAGTCTAGATCGAGGGCCGGGCGTTGACAACGAAACGTATCGCGCCGTAATCCTTGTCCCTCGCAAATCCTCTGCCCTCTCTGACCATTGCACCCCGGTGCCCCCGCCAAGCGGCCCCCGAATGAAGGCCCCCGAATGAAGCGGGCGGCGCCGGCGCGAAGGAATGGAGCTTCAACAAGAGCTTGCCGGCGGCGGCGGAACGAGGTAAAGTGACGCCCGTCTGGTTCGAGATACGGCTCACCTGCGAGTCCTGTTCTTCGTCAGGCAGCGTCTCCGGCACCTTCCGCGCTACCGAGGCGTTCAATCAAAAGCGGGAGACTCTCACAAGGAGACGCCATCATGGCGCAGAAACTCTTCGTAGGCGGGATCGCGTTCGGCACCACGAGCGAGGGGCTTCGCGAGTTCTTCGCGCAGTCCGGCTCCGTTGTCTCGGCGACCGTCATCACTGACCAGTTCTCCGGCCAGTCGCGCGGCTTCGGCTTCGTGGAGATGGAGGCCGAGGACGCCCAGCGGGCGGTCCAGCAGCTCGATGGCCGGGAGCTCGACGGCCGGAAGCTCAAGGTCGAAGTGGCCAAGCCGAAGGCCGCGGGCGAGCGCACTGGTCGCTCCGACCGGAGCGGCGGATACGGCAGCCGGCACTAGGCCGTTGCCCACGAGCCGGGGGCGGCGTCTTGCCGCCCCGGCTCTCCGCATCCCCTGCCCGCCCGCTTACCGGAAGTAGGGAATGATCTCCTTGGCGAAGAACTCGAACTGGCGCTGCGTCTCGTCCCAGGACATGATGGGCTGCGGTACACGTTCACCTGTTTTCGCAGACTCTCCGGCGCATCGAGCGACTCGGGTGGCATCCGACCTGATCGAGCCGACGGCTTTCACGGAGGAAGTGAGCCGCTGAGTTGGATCGCGGGCGGCAGGGGTGCGCTGCCCCAGCCAGTCACGGTCGCCATCGAGACGACAGGGTACGCCCCTTGGTTCCATACCCTCATGCAGAAGTTGGGGCACACCTTGCTGGTCGGGGAGGCGGCAAAGATTCGCGCCATGGTCGTCCGCAAGATGAAGACCGATCGGCGTGACGCGCGACACCTGCTCGGCTTGTTGAAGCACGATCGCTTTCCGACGGTGTGGGTCCCCGATCCGGCCACCCGTGGTCTGCGCGCGCTCGTCGACCACCGCGCGCGGCTCGTCCGGATGCGCACGATGGTCAAGAATGGGCTGCACGCCATAGCCCTCAACCATGGCCTGGCTCTCGGCCCGTCGCTGTGGTCTCAGCGCGGCCTCGCCCGGCTCGCGGCGCTCCCGCTCCCGGTGCACACCCGGTGGAGGAAATCATGCACGCCATGAATTCGCGTGCCCTATTGGCCATAGTGACGATGCTCGTCGCGGTGCTCATGGCACCGTCGGGAATAGCACAGGCGCAGACGAAGGCGTCGTCGACGGTCGACTGCGCCGCGCTTGCCGACATGAAGATCGAGAACACCAACCTGCTCTCGGCCGGGCTCGTGCCCGCGAAGGACGGGTTGCCGGAATACTGCCGCGTGCTCGGTTACGTCCGCCCGGCGATCAACTTCGAGATTCGCCTGCCGGCGCAAGGCTGGAACGGCAAGTTCTACATGGCCGGCTGCGGCGGCTTCTGCGGCACCTTGAACAGTGACCGGCCGGGCCAGATCAACGCCATGAACCACGGTCTGGCGCGCAAGTACGCCGTCTCCACCATGGACGGCGGCCACTGGGGCGCTTCCACGAGCGACGGGCGCTGGGGCTTCGACAACCCGGTGGCGCGCGCCGACTGGGGCTATCGCGCGGTGACCGAGACGGCACGGGTGAGCAAGCTCGCCATCGATGCCTTCTACAAGGCGGCGCCGACCCAGTCCTACTTCCACGGCTGCTCTAACGGCGGCCGCCAGGCACAGATGGAGGCCTCGCGCTTCCCCGACGATTTCGACGGCATCATCTCGGGCGCGCCGTCGCTCGACCTGACCGGGGGAGCCGGCGCGCTGTTTCCCTGGCTCACCCAGGCCGACACCGGCCGCGACGGCAAGCCGATCTTCAGCCCGAGCAAGCGCAAGCTCGTCGAGGATGCGGTTGCCAAGGCCTGCGCCGGGCCGGACGGGCTGATCGAGGATCCGCGCACCTGCCGCTTCAAGCCGGCGAGCCTCAAGTGCAAGGCGCGCGACGGGTCCGACTGCCTCACTGCGGCCGAAGTCGGCGTGCTCGAGAAGTGGTACGGAGGGCCGAAGTCGCGGACCGGCAAGCAACTCTATCCGGGCGGCACTCCCTTGGGCTCCGAGCCGTTCTGGCCGGCCTGGCTCCTCGGCAACGGCACGCTACCCGGCGCCGTCATGATCTTCGCCCGCGAGTACGTCCGCTACCTGGCCTTCGTCCACGCGCCCGGTGAGACCTATCAGGTATCGGAGTACCGCCTTGACCGCGATCTGCCGAAGGCTCGCGAGCTCAGCTCAACCTATGACTCCGCAAGTCCAGATCTATCGAAGTTCAAGGAGAAGGGCCGAAAGCTCCTCATGTACCAGGGCTGGGCCGATGCGATCGTGACGCCGTTCCGCACGGTCGACTACTACGAGGCGGTGGAGAAGGCGATGGGCGGGCAGCCGGCGACCGAGGCCTTCTTCCGGCTCTTCATGGTGCCGGGTATGGACCATTGCGGGCTCTCGAACGCGGGGACCGGCATCGACCAGCGCGGCTTCGACCCACTCATCGCGCTCGAGCAGTGGGTGGAACAGCGCACGCCCCCGGCGAGCCTACTCGCCACCAAGAGCGACAAGAACGGCAAGGCGCTCTGGACGCGCCCGCTCTGCCCCTATCCTCAAGTGGCGACCTACAAGGGTTCTGGCGATCGCCAAGATGCCGCCAACTGGGCCTGCGCCAGGCCGAACAACTGAGCGAACTCTCCGCCACCTCGCCCCGAGCCTGCCGAAAGGCCGGCCGCAGGGCACCCCTCCGCAAACCAGGTGAACCTCGAACCCATGACCGGCCTCAACGAGCCGACCATCGCCACCGACGAGTTGCGCCCGACCCCTCGAACTTGGTGGGCTGACGGATCAGCGGCCGGCCACGCGCCATGCGTCGACAAGTGACCAAAGCCAGACAACTGACAGGGCGAGCAGCGGGCCGAGCGGGATGGCCCCCGGCTGAACGAGCGCGACGGGGTTCGCCGGCACCGCGCGGGCGACGATCCAGCTGAATACGCCTCCGACCACGAGGAACAGCAGGCCTTTGACGGGCTGACGATTGTAGAACTGCCCGAGCCCCGGGAAGAACCCCGAGAGAACCAGGGCAGCCGCTTTCCTCGACTGTGCGCCAGAAGCGGTCACCTTTTTCGAGCCCTCACTCGCAGCGCTTCGTTGCCGACAACGGGCTGCTTGCTTCGGTCGCTGCACTGCCGAACGCCGCCGAGTCAGTCGCCTCGCGGATCAATTTGGTCGAACGGTGGTTCGCCACCCTCCCCCACCGGTCGCCCGTGCGAGCCCCCCGCCCTCACGTGGGGTGTAGCATGGACCGGAAAGGTGAGCCATGAGGATCAGCGCCAGGAATATGCTCAAGGGCAAAATCGTTGAAGTCGTGCGGGGTGCCACCACCGCCCACGTCCGCATCGACATCGGCGGCGGGAACATCATCACCGCCTCCATCACAAACGAAGCCGTGGACGAGTTGAAGCTGACGAAGGGCGAGACCGCCTACGCGGTCATCAAAGCATCGGACGTGATGGTGGCCCGGGACTGACGGGTCGTCTCCCGCCCCGGGGAAACCGGAAACCGCTGGCGCACCCGAAATGTGACGCGCTACCCGGGAGGATTGTCATGAACCGTAGGGACCTGCTGAAGCTGGGTGGCGCCGCACTCGCCGCCACGGCCGCCGGCGCCGCCATCGACTCGACGCGTGGCCGCGCCGCCGCCCAGGCGCCCCGGCGCGGGGGCGTCCTCCGGATCCGCGGCGAGGACCCGCTCGGCTTCGATCCGCATCCGGGCGCCACCTACCGCACGACGATCAACCTGTCCTTCACGCACAGCCGGCTCCTGAAGGTCAAGGCCGGCCCCGGCGTCCCGCCCAACACCGCGCCCCTCGAGCCCGATCTCGCCGAGTCCTGGTCGCAGCCGGCCGAGACGACCTACGTCTTCAAGCTGCGCCGGGGCGTGCGCTGGCACGACAAGCCGCCGGTGAGCGGCCGCGAGCTGACGGCGGACGACGTGAAGTACACGTTCGAGCGCTTCCAGGGGCTGTCGTACCTGGTCGGGATCGACCGCGTGGAGGCGCTCGATCCCCACACGGTCCGGTTCACGCTCCGCGAGCCGTTCGCGTGGTTCCCGGACGTCGTGGCCTCTCCCGCCGCCTGGATCATCGCGCGCGAGGCGGTGGAAAAGTTCGGCGACCTCAAGCGGCCGGAGGCCTGCATCGGCACCGGCCCGTGGATGCTCGAGCGCTACGAGCCGAACGTGCGCCTGACGTTCGTGCGGCACCCGCACTACTTCGTCGCGATGGCGCTGGCCCGCAACTGGAAGCAGGGGCTCGAGTCGAGCGCGTGGGCCCTCGGGCACGGCGTGCCCAACCCAGCCATCCCCGCGGCGTTCAAGGAGTGGTCGATCCCCATCGCGGAGCTCCCGCCGGACGGGCGCCGGCTCTACGAGCAGAACATCGCGGAGGCCCGGCGCCTGCTGGCCGAGGCCGGCTATCCGGGCGGCTTCAGGACCACGCTCGAGACAACCGCCGACTTCGGCCCCGACTGGATGGACGCGCTGCAGGTGTGGCTGGCACAGCTCAAGGCGGTGGGGATCGAGGCCGAGCTGAAGCTGAAGGAGTTCGGCGCCTTCGTCGCGAGCACGGTGCAAGGGCGGTTCGAGCACATGGCGGCGGGCCTCTTCGGCGCCTTCGCGGTGCCCGACAGCTACCTCACGCTCTTCCACTCCCCGGGGTGGCCCACGAACACCGGCGGCGTGAACGACGCCAAGCTGACCGAGATGATCCGCCTCCAGCGCCGGACCTTCGACGCGAAGAAGCGCCGGGAGATCCTGTGGGACATCCAGCGCTATCTCTCGCAGCAGGTGTACTACCTGTACGGGCCGTCGACGATCGCCGTCGCGGCGTGGGACCGCGCCGTCCGGAACTTTGCGCCCAACGTCGGCGACGATTACGGCGGCCGCCTCATGGCCGCCTGGCTCGACCGCTAGGCCAGGTTCAGGAGGCGGGCGGGGTTCTCCGCGACCATCGTGCGGATGTCTTCGGGACCGATCCCCTGCTCCAGCAGCATCTGCACGAACATCCGCAGGCCCTCGGCGGGCATCGGGTGGTGGAGCTGGCCGAAGTCGGTGGCGAGCACGCAGTGCTGGGGGCCGAGCTCGCGGATCGACTTCGTCATCTGCTCGAGGTTGAGGCTCTGCCAGGCCGGCATCATCACGATGATGTCCTTCTCGAGGATCGCCCCCTCGGCGGCCAGCGCCTTCTGGTCCTCGATGGTCAGCCCGGACAGCGCGAGGTCCGGATGGGTGACGAGGATCCGCGCCACCCCCGCCCGGCGCGCCTCCCGCACGAGCACGTGGATCTCGCGCGGCGCGAGGTGGCCGGTGGAGAGGCAGATGCCGGCGCCGGCGATCAGCTCCAGGATCTCGCGCGCGGCCGGCACCAGCTCGCCGTGGTCGTCGAGGACGCGGATGCCCCGGGGACCCACCCGCGTCTCCGTCTTGCCTTTCATCGCCTTGCCGAAGTGGCTGCCGCCGAAGTGGTCGATGTGGTGCTGCGCCGACAGGGTCGGCATCCACACCATGCGGCCGCCGAGCTTGATCGAGTTGTCGACGGCCAGCGGGTTGAGGCCGCCGGTGTGGTGGTTGAGCACGATGCCGCCGAAGGCCTCCACGCCGGGGACCTGGCGGCGCACGAGCGCGGCCCGGCCGGTCGTGTCCTGCTCATGGGCCTTGAGCAGGACGCCGCGCATGCCTCGGGCCCGCGCCTCCATCGCCAGACCGATGTCGTCCGTGACGCGCTCGAACAGGCTCGGTGCGGCGTGCTGGTGCAGATCGATGGCGCCCTGGAGGAGCTCGTCGCAGAGCCTCATGTCCGGGTCCTCCCCTCAGCGGGAGACGGAGTAGCCGCGGCCCGTCATGCAGGCCGCGTAGGCCTTCTCGTACCCTTCCTTCGACTTGCCGTACTGGTGCGTGGCCCCGATGGCGCCGCCGCCGACGCCGCCGGCAACCGCGCCGATCGCCGCGCCCTTGCCCGGATCGCCCGCGATCGCGCCGACGGCCGCGCCCACCGCGGCGCCGCCCAGCGCGCCGATGGCGGCGCCGATGCCCGCGCCGGCCGCGGTGCTCGTCCCCGGGTTGTAGCCGGTCTGCTGCTGGGCCCACACCGCGCACTCGTTGGTGTCGCGGGACTGGTGCTCCGGCGTCTGCCCCTTGGCCGGGTAGAC
>JACQCN010000204.1 GCA_016201575.1 Candidatus Rokuibacteriota bacterium
ATCCAGCGCATGGCCAGCGACGTACGCCGGTCCGGCCGGACCTCGACCGGCACCTGGTAGGTGGAGCCGCCGACCCGGCGCGACTTCACCTCGACGGCCGGCTTCACGTTGTCGATCGCGGTCTTGAACAGCTTGAGGGGGTCCTGCTTGGTGCGGTCCTCGATGGCGGCCAGCGCGTCGTACATGATGCGCTCGGCCGTCGACTTCTTCCCCCGGATCATCATGATGTTGACGAACTTGGCCACCAGCCGGCTCCCGTACTTCGGGTCCGGGATCACCTCACGCTTGGCCGCTCCCGCCCGGCGCATCCTACGCTCCGCCCGTCGGGGCCTTCGCGCCGTACTTCGAGCGCGACTGCTTCCGGTTGGCCACGCCGGCCGTGTCCAGGGTGCCGCGGATGATGTGGTACCGGATGCCCGGGAGGTCCTTCACGCGGCCCCCCCGGATCATCACGATCGAGTGCTCCTGCAGGTTGTGGCCGACGCCCGGGATGTACGAGGTCACCTCCATGCCGTTGGTCAGCCGCACGCGCGCGACCTTGCGGAGCGCGGAGTTGGGCTTCTTGGGCGTGGTGGTGTACACGCGGATGCAGACCCCCCGCTTCTGCGGGCAGGCCTGCATCGCGGGCGTCTTCGACTTCTTCCGAACCGCCTCGCGGCCCTTCCGGACGAGCTGACTAATGGTCGGCATGGATCCTCATGTCGTTAATAAAGCCAAAACTCTGACTTTATATCCGAAGCACCCTTTCTTGTCAATAGTTTGCCGTCAGCCGGCCGCTTCCATCGGCGTCTCGCCCCCACCGTCCTCTTCCACGGGCACCGCGGCCAGCTCCGGCTCCGCCGGCTTGGGCACCTCGGCGCCCTGGCTCATCACCTCGGCCCGCGTGTAGTGCTTGAGGCCGGTGCCGGCCGGGATCAGCCGGCCCACGATGACGTTCTCCTTGAGGCCGCGCAGTTCGTCGGTCTTGCCCGAGATCGCCGCCTCCGTCAGCACCCGCGTCGTCTCCTGGAACGAGGCCGCGGAGATGAAGCTCTCCGTGCTCAGGGACGCCTTGGTGATCCCGAGCAGGACCGGCTTGGCCGTGGCCGGCCGCTTGCCCTGCCCGACCACCCGGTCGTTCTCCTCCTGGAACAGGAACTTGTCGACCAGCTCGCCCACGACGAACTCGGTGTCGCCGACCTCCTCGATCCGGACCCGCCGGAGCATCTGCCGGACGATGATCTCGATGTGCTTGTCGTTGATCGTCACGCCCTGCAGCCGGTAGACCTCCTGGACCTCGTTGACCAGGTAGCGCTGCAGCTCCCGGTCGCCGAGGACGGCCAGGTAGTCGTGCGGGTTCGGCGAGCCGTCCATGAGCGGCTCGCCCGCGCGCACCCGGTCGCCCTCGTGCACGCTGATGTGCTTGCCGCGCGGGATCAGGTACTCGCGGGTGTCGCCGTTGTCGGCGCGGATCACGATGCGCCGCATGCCCTTGACGAAGCCGCCCATCTCGACGCGGCCGTCGATCTCCGTGATGATCGCCTGCTCCTTCGGCTTGCGCGCCTCGAACAGCTCGGCCACGCGCGGCAGACCGCCGGTGATGTCCTTGGTCTTCGTGGTCTCGCGCGGGATCTTGGCGATGATGTCCGCGGCAAACACGTTGGTCCCCTCCGGCACCAGCAGGTGAGCGCCCACCGGGAGCGGGTACCGGTGACCGCGGTCGGCCCCCGGGGGCGCCGCCTCCACGACGCCGTCCGCCCGGATGATGACACCCGGCTGCAGCCGTCCCTCGGGATCCTCGATGACGACCTTCCGGGCGAGCCCCGTGACCTCGTCGAACTCCTCCCGCACCGTGATGCTCTCGATGATGTCGTGGTACTCGACCCGCCCCGTGAACTCGGTGAGGATCGGGTTGGTGAACGGGTCCCACTCCACCAGCACCCTGCCCGGCTTGACCCGCTCCTCGGGCTTCACCTTCAGGCGCGCCCCGTAGACCACCGGGTAGCGCTCGCGCTCGCGGCCGCGGTCGTCGGCGACGCCGATCTCGCCGTTGCGGTTGGTGGCCACCAGGTCGCCGTCGCGGTTCACGACGGTCCGGAGGTTGTGGTACTTCACCACGCCCGCGTTCTTGACCTCGTGCTTGGAGGCCTCGACCACCCGGCTCGCGGTGCCGCCGATGTGGAAGGTCCGCATCGTGAGCTGCGTGCCGGTCTCGCCGATCGACTGGGCGGCGATGATGCCGACCGCCTCGCCCAGCTCGGCCAGGCGCCCGGTGCCGAGGTTCCGGCCGTAGCACATGCCGCAGATGCCGCGCTTGGACTCGCAGGTGAGCGTCGAGCGGATCTTCACCCGCTCCAGGCCGGACTCCTCGATCTTCTGGGCCAGCTCCTCGGTGATCTCCGTGTTGGACTGGACGATGATCTCGTTCGACAGCGGGTCGCGGACATCCTCCGCCGCCACCCGCCCGAGCACGCGGTCGCGGAGCGACTGGATGATGTCGCCGCCCTCGACGAGCGGGGTGGCGTCGATGTTCTTCACCGTGCCGCAGTCGTACTCCGACACGATGACGTCCTGGGACACGTCGACCAGCCGGCGGGTCAGGTAGCCGGAGTCCGCGGTCTTGAGGGCGGTGTCGGCCAGCCCCTTGCGGGCGCCGTGGGTCGAGGTGAAGTACTCGAGCACGGTGAGCCCTTCGCGGAAGTTGGACGTGATCGGCGTCTCGATGATCTCGCCCGAGGGCTTGGCCATGAGGCCGCGCATGCCGGCGAGCTGGCGGATCTGCTGCTTGCTGCCCCGCGCGCCGGAGTCCGCCATC
>JACQCN010000205.1 GCA_016201575.1 Candidatus Rokuibacteriota bacterium
CACGAGCCGGCGCCGTCCGTCGAGGAGCCGCACCTGCATCATCACGGTGCCCCCCTGCAGGCCGCGCGGGACGACCTGCAACGAGACCCCATCGGGAAGCGCGAACGCCTCGGAGCTGCGCCACGCGCACTGGCGCCGCTCCTGGCTGACGACCTGATACGCGCGCGCCCCGACGATTCGGCGCAGTCGCGGCCGGAGTGCCACCAGCATCGGGTCCGACTGCCCCTGCTCGGTGGCCCGCACGGTGGTCACCTGCACGTCGACGGCGCCGGCGGGCGGCGGGGTCGCAGCGAGGAGCGAGAGCCCCACCGCCGCCATCACCGCCGCCGTACACGGACCGGTGGTCAACGCGACGACTCCGACGGGTCGTAGTTGACCCAGATCATCGTGGTGCCGCTCTTGGGCTCCCGGCGCACCGCCACCCGCTTGCCGGCGAGGCGGTCGATGAAGGCCTGGTTCCGATCGGGCTTGACGATCGCCGGCTTCGGCTTCGAGGTGGCGACCTGCGTGACGTTCGCCGGCATCTGGAGGAAGAAGAGCGCGCTCGCCGCCGCGGCCAGCGCCCCACCCCAGAGCGGCGTCGACGAGATCCGCCGCCATCCGCCCGCGACCCGCGGCCGCTCCGGCGTGATCCGCCGTTCGACCTCCGGCCAGACCCGCGAGAAGTCGAACCCCGCGACGTCGGCCTCGACCGTGTGCGCGATCGCCTCATGCAGCTCGGTCAGCTCGCGGGCGGCCTGGTCGCAGGCGGCGCAGCTTCCGGCGTGACGGGCGACGGCGAGCAGCATGGGGGGCGGGAGCTCCGCGTCGACGAAGTGCCCCAGGAGCTGCTCGACGTCCCGACAGGTCATCTAGAGCATCTCACGGAGACGCGCCTGGAGCTGACGGCGCGCGTAGTGGAGCCGGCTCATGACCGTGCCCTTCGGGCACTGCAGCACTTGGCTGATCTCCTCATAGGAGAGGCCGTCCACCTCTCGAAGAAGTATGACGGCGCGGTGTTCGGGGGTCAACTCCGCGATGGCGATCTTCAGTCGCTCGCCGAGCTGGGCGTCCCGCGTCCGGTCGAAGGGCTGGTCGCGCGGCGTGCCGTCGAGCAGCGTCCCCTCGCCGATCGCCCCGGGCGTGCGGTCGTCGTTCTCGTACGGCAGGTGCGTGGCCCGCGCCTCGCGGCGCTGATGGTCGATGCAGAGGTTGGAGGCGATGCGATAGACCCAGGTGTAGAAGCTCGAGTCCCCTTTGAACCGGTCGAGACTCTGATAGGCCTTCGTGAACGTCTCCTGAACGACGTCCAGGGCATCGTCTTGGTTGCGTAGCATCCCGAGTGCGAGCGCGCCGACCTTCCGCTGGTACCGCTCGACCAGCTGCCGGAAGGCCTCCCGATCGCCTCCTCGGGCTCGCTGAACGAGCTCCCAGTCGCTCATGGGGTCGGTGCGTTCGGCCATTCAGACGCCCCGGTGCCCGTTGGTATTCAGACGGTCGTTCAATGGATCTCGGCCCACGTGGCCCCGGTCCGGACGTCGACCTTCAAGGGGACGCTCAGGGGGAAGACTCCCTCCATGGCGCTCCGCACGGCCTCCACGACCGCCGGGGCCACGTCTGCCGGGGCTTCCAGGACCAGCTCGTCGTGGACCTGGAGGAGCATCCGCCCCCCCTGCCCGGCTCCCCGGAGGCGTCGGCGGACCTCCAGCATGGCGAGTTTGATCAGGTCGGCGGCCGACCCCTGGATCGGGGTGTTCGTGGCGGCCCGCTCCGCGAACTGCCGGACGGCCGCGTCCCGGGCCCCCAGCTCGGGCAGATAGCGCCGCCGGCCGAGGACGGTCGTCACGTAGCCTCGCTCGCGGGCGCCGGCCACGGTCGCGTCCAGGAAGGCCCGGACGCCCGCGTACCGGGAGAAGTAGCCGTCGATGTAGGCCTGGGCCTCGGCAATGGGGACCCCCAGCTCCCGGGCCGCCCGGCCCGACCCCATGCCATATACGATGCCGTAGTTGATCACCTTGGCGAGCCGGCGCCCTTCCGCTGCCGGCAGGTTCCCGAACACGTCAGCCGCAGTTCGGGCGTGGATGTCCTCGTCCCGCTTGAAGGCCTCGATCAGGGCTGCGTCCCCGGAGAGGTGGGCGAGTATGCGAAGCTCGATCTGCGAGTAGTCGGCCGAGATCAGCGACCACCCCGGGGCCGGCACGAAGGCCGCCCGGATGCGCCGGCCCTCCTCGGTCCGGATCGGGATGTTCTGGAGGTTCGGGTCGGTGCTGGAGAGGCGACCGGTCGCCGCCACCGTCTGGTTGAACGTCGTATGGATCCGTCCGGTCACCGGGTCGACGAGCGTCGGCAGCGTGTCGA
>JACQCN010000206.1 GCA_016201575.1 Candidatus Rokuibacteriota bacterium
GGCGGGGCAATCGACGCTGCCCGGCGGCGGCGCCGAGGTCCTGTCCGCGCGCGTGCGGCAGCGCATCGCGCCGAAGAAGGGCGGTCCCGAGGCCTGGCTCGCGGTCCATCGCGAGGCGCACCGCCAGGGCTTCAAGAGCACCGCCACCATGATGTACGGCCACGTGGAGACGCCCGACGACGTCGTGGACCACTGGGACGCGATCCGGGCGCTCCAGGACGAGCACGGCGGGTTCACGGCGTTCGTGCCGTGGTCGTTCAAGCCCGGCCACACGCTGCTCGAGAAGTGGATCAAGCAGTACCGGGGCCCCAACACCTACCTGCGGATGCTCGCCGCCGCCCGCCTCTACCTCGACAACTTCGCCCACGTGCAGGCCTCGTGGTTCTCGGAAGGCAAGCAGGCGGGGCAGATCGCGCTCCATTTCGGCGCCGACGACTGGGGCGGGACGCTCTTCGAGGAGAACGTGCACCGCGCCGCGGACTACGTCAACCGGATCACCGTGGAGGAGATCGCCACGCTGATTCGCGAGGCGGGCTTCACCCCGGTCCAGCGCACCACGACCTACGAGCGGGTGCGCCTCCACTGATGCATCTGGACCCTTTGCCGCGGCCGGTCAGGTCTTCCGGCGGTCTCCTGGCGCTCGCGGGGGCCGGGCCGCGCGGCGCAGCAGCCGGTCGCGCTGCCGCTGCACCGCGGCGAACAGGCGCGCGTTTTCCAGCGCCAGGGCCGCCTGATCGGCGAACGCCTCCGCCAGCCTGATCTCCTCCTGGCTGAACTCGCGCTCCGGCACGTCGCGGAGCCAGAGGCCGCCGACCACGGCCCCCTTGAACCGCAGGGGCAAGGCGAGGGCCGAGCGGTAGGGGACGTCGACGAGCGCGGTCGTCAGCCGGGCGCGGACGTCCGGCGTGTAGGTGATCCGCGGATCGTCCAGGTTGTCGCGCGTGTGGACGGCGCGGCCCTCGCGAGCCGCGAGGCCGACCATGCCGGTCCCGGGCGCGAGCACGACCTTCGAGTCCCCGAGGGACCCCAGGTCCCCGGCCTCGGCGAGCGACACGAAATTGTCGGAGTCCGGGTCGAGCTGGAAGAGCCCGGCGACCTTCACCCGGAGCAGCGCCAGCACGGCGTCGACGATGCGCTGGCCCACCTCCGCGGGGTCCAGCGACTCGGAGACGAGCCGTCCCACCTCGGCGAGGCTCTCCGCCGCCTTGCGGCGCCGCTCGGCGTCCTCGTACAGCCGCGCGTTCTCGAGGGCGAGGGCCGCCTGGTCGGCGAACGCCTGGGCGAGCTGGATCTCCTCGGCCTCGAAGACCCGTCCCGTGCGGTCGCGCAGGGAGAGAGCGCCGATCACCCCGTCCTTGATGAGCAGCGGCACGGCGAGCACGGACCGGTGGTCGGACTCGGCGAACTCCGGGATGTCCGCGGGGTTCACGGTGATGCGCGGGTCCGCGAGCACGTCGCTCGTGGTCACGGGGCAGCGCTCCCGCACGCACGCGCCAACGGCGTTGGTCCCGGCGAGGACGACCCCGTTCGGGCTCGTCGCGGGCGGGGTGTGTCCCGAGCCGGCGACGACGCGGAGGTCGCCGCCGGGCTCGAGCCGCATCAGGACGACGCGGGCGCTCTTGAGCAGTCCCCGGAGGCTCTCGACGATCCGCTCCCCGACGCGCTCGACCTCGAGGGACGTCGAGAGCAGCCGGCCGACCTCGGCCAGGCTCTCGGCCGCACGCCGGCGCCGCTCCGTCTCGCCATAGATGCGGGCGTTCCGGATCGCGATCGCCGCGTGGTCGGCCAGCCGCAGCAGGATCCGCTCGTCGCGGTCGGTGACGGGCCGCAGGGTCCGGTTGGTCACGTAGAGGAGGCCTTCGACCCGGTCGCCGGTGCGGATCGGCACCACCATCTCCGAGACGGCCCCCTCGATCTCGGCCACGGCCGCGTACTCCTTGCTGATCCGCGGGTCGGCCAGGTAGTCGTCGGTCCGGCACGGACGGCCCGTCGCCAGGACCTGACCGCTGAGGCCGCGGCCGGGCACGATGGGGAGCGTGGCGTACCCCGTGTAGCGCGCCCCGCAGCTGTGCGTGATGATCATCTCGTTCCCGCCGGGCACCGGCAGCGCGAGGCGCGCGAGATCGCTCGCGCACAGCTCGCGGGCCCCCTCCACCACCCGGGTGAGCACGGTGGAGAGGTCGAGCGACGAGTTGATGGTGCCGGCGAGGTCGGCCAGGACCTCGGCCTCCCGCCGCTCCTGGCGCGCCTCCTCGTACAGCCGGGCGTTCCGGAGCGCGAGGGCGGCCTGGTTGGCGAACACGGAGAGCTGGCGGAGCTCCTCGTCGTCGTAGTGCCGGCCGCACACGTCGCGGAGCGTGAGGGCGCCCAGCGGCTCGCCGGCGGCCGTCAGCGGGATCGCCAGCCCCGAGCTGTGGCCTTCGGCCTCGATCCGCGCGCGGATCCAGTCGGGCAGCGTGAGCCGCGCGTCGTCGAGCGAGTAGTCGGCCGTCCACGCCGGCCGTCCCTCGCGCAGCGCGATGCCGTTGAGGCCCGAATCGGCGGGCATCGTGCGCCCCACCCACTCCTCCTCCGCGCCCGACCCCGCGGAGGCCACGCAGCGCAGCAAACCGGCGTCGGCGTCGAGGGCGAAGAGGATCGCGCGGCGGATGCCGAACAGCCGCATCACGGCCGTCACGATCTGCTCCGCCGTGCGGGACAGCTCGAGGGTGGCGCTCAGCTCGCGGGCCACCTGCGCGAGCTCGCGCGTGACCTCCTCCGCGCGCTTGCGGGCCGTGATGTCCTCCAGCGCCCCTTCCCAGCCAATCAGGCGTCCCTCGGCGTCGCGAATGGCGCGGGCGGTGTCGCGGGCCCAGAAGATCGAAGCGTCGCGCCGCTGGAGCTGTTTCGCGAAGTCGCGGATCACGCCGTCGCGCTCGAGCTGGCTCGTCCAGCGGTGGCGATCCTCCCGATCGACGTAGAGCGTGCGGGCGTTGGTGGCCAGCAGGGTCTCGCGGTCCGGGTAGCCGAGGATCTGCACGAGGGCCGGGTTGGCGTCGAGGAGCGTGCCATCCGGGGCCGCGCGGTAGAGCCCGACCGGCACCCGCTCGAAGAGCTGCTGCAGCCGCTCCTCCACGGACTTCCGCTCGGTGATGTCCTGGATCATCTTGACGCCGTAGAGGACGGTCCCGTCGTCGTTCCGGACGATGATCGAGGTGATGTGGCACCAGATACGCTCGCCCGACTTGCGGACGAACCGGCTCTCGCGGCTGATGAACGGGATGTCTCCCGCGAGCAGCCGCTGGAGCGCGGGGACGCCCTCGGCGGTGTCCGCCGGGTCCGTGAAGTCGAGGACGTGGGTCGAAGATGACCATGCCGAGCGGGCCATCCTCGAAGATCTTCCGGAAGCGCTCCTCGCTGTCGCGCCACGCCCGCACGGTCGACTGGAGCTCCGCTTCGGAGCGGGCCAGGCGGTCCACCAGCGCGCCCACCCGGGCCAGCGGGTGCTCGATCACCTTTCCATGCTCGCCGCGCCCGCCGTCCACCTCGTGCAGCCGCGCGGGCGGCGAGTCCTTCGCGGGCTCGGGGGAAGCGTGTGGGAGCACCGAACGGGTGCGCTTCCCGGCGCTGTTGCCCGGCCCGTCGCCGCTTCCGACGGCCAGCCACTCCACGGTCACACCGAGGTCGCCGGCGAGCCGGGCGGCGTAGCTGAAGGACGGGCGGCGACCCTGGAGCCATCCGTACACGTACTGGGGAGTGTAGCCGTGCTCCTCGCAGAACCGCCGGATGTCAGGGCGGTCGTGCTTCCAGTAGCCGAGGATCCGCAGCCGCTCTCTGATCCGATCGGCAATCCCCTGGATGTGACTCATGAGTTTTCCTCATGACACGAGAATTGGAACGGCGGGATTGTGCGCGGGGTGGTGGGGAAAGGCAAGAAAAAGTACTGAGGGAGAGAGGCCATGCTCGCGCGCCGGCTCCGCCGACGCGATCCGGTTCTGGGGACAGGTTCAGAGGGGGCCGTCAAGACCCCCCTCGATTGGGCCGGGGGCTCTAGACAGTATGACTTCCACGAAGTGAGGCTGACCCCCAGCGCTCTCCGCGGGTTAGCCTTGAAGGGCCAGAGCCGCCCTGTGCTCGAGGCACAGCACGAACGTGGAGGTCAGCCATGAAC
>JACQCN010000207.1 GCA_016201575.1 Candidatus Rokuibacteriota bacterium
CCTGAAAATTCTCGAAGGCACGATCGCGAACGTCCCCCCGCAGGGCGGGCGCAAGCATCCGCACCAGGAATTCATCCAGGTCGACACGTCGAACGTGCTCTTCGTCTGCGGCGGCGCCTTCGTCGGCCTCGAGAAGATCGTGGAGACGCGCGTGGGACGCTCGGGCATGGGCTTCGGCGCGGAGATCAAGAGCCGCGACGAGCGCCGCCTCGGCGATCTCCTCGCGATGATCCAGCCGGAAGACCTCTTGAAGTACGGCCTGATCCCCGAGTTCATCGGACGGCTGCCCGTGATCGCGACGCTGCACGACCTCGACGAGGGCGCGCTCATCCGGATCCTCCGGGAGCCGAAGAACGCCATCATCAAGCAGTACCAGAAGTACTTCGACCTCGAGAAGGTCCGCCTGAAGTTCACCGACGACGCCGTCGCGGCCATCGCCCGTGAGGCCCTCAAGTGCGGGACAGGCGCCCGCGGCCTCCGTGCGATCCTCGAGGAGGTCATGCTCGAGATCATGTACGACCTGCCCTCGATGGAGGGGCTGAAGGAGTGCCTGATCACGCGCGAGGTCATCCTGAACCGCGAGCGGCCCATCCTGGTCACGGAGCCGAGAGAGCAGAGCGCCTGACCGGGCCGCGGTGCCGCTGTATGTCGTGGCCACTCCGATCGGCAACCTCGAGGACGTCACGCTGCGCGCGCTGCGCGTCCTCGAGGACGCCGACCTGATCGCCTGCGAGGACACGCGCCGCACCCGGGCGCTGCTGACCCACTTCGGGATCTCGACCCCGACCACCAGCTACTTCGAGCACAACAAGCTCCGCAAGGGGCCGTACCTGATGGGCCTCCTGCGCGAGGGCAAGTCGGTCGCGCTCGTCACGGACGCCGGCACCCCGGGGATCTCCGACCCGGGGTTCCTGCTCGTGCGCGACGCCCGCGCGGCCGGCCTCCCGGTCGTCCCCGTTCCCGGCCCCGCGGCCGTCACCGCCGCGCTGTCGGTGGCCGGCGTTCCGGCCTCGCGGTTCGTGTTCGAGGGCTTCCTGCCGATCAAGAGCGGCCGCCGGGCGCGCCGCCTGCGCGAGCTGCTCGACACGGAGATGACCGTGGTGTTCTACGAGTCCCCGCACCGCATCGCGGCCACGCTGGAGGCGATCCGCGAGGTGTTCGGCGAGGTCGAGCTGCTGGTGGCCCGCGAGCTGACGAAGCAGTTCGAGGACGTCGCGCTGGCGACCCCGAGCGCACACCTCGAGCGTCTCGCCCAGGCCGGCCGCGCCCGCGGCGAGTTCACGCTGGTCATCCCCGCGCTTTCCTGACGTCGGCCCTGTCCCGGAGCGTGTCGGACTAACCTCCGTTCGAGCGCCGGCTCCGCCGGCGCAACCGCCGTTTCTGGGGGAGGTATCGGCGGGGGCCGTCGAGGCCCCCTTCGACTATCGAGCGCCGGCTTCGCCGGCGCAATCCCAAGGGGGGAGGTTCGGAAGGGGGGCGAAGCCCCCCTCCGAGTAAGATGTATACTCAACTGTCCATGAGCATCCCGAAGGCGTTGACGATCGCCGGATCCGACTCCGGCGGAGGAGCCGGCATCCAGGCGGACCTCAAGACGTTTTCCGCGTTCGGGGTGTTCGGGATGAGCGCGCTCACCGCGGTGACCGCGCAGAACTCGCTCGGCGTGCACGGCGTCCACGAGCTGCCGCCCGAGTTCGTGGCGCGCCAGATCGACGCGGTGCTCGGCGATTTCGGCGCCGACGCGGTGAAGACCGGCATGCTCGCCTCGGCGCCCATCGTCCGGGCGGTGGCGGCCCGGCTGCGGGCGCACCGCGTCGAGCGGCTCGTGGTGGACCCGGTGATGGTCGCGAAGTCGGGCGACTCGCTGCTCCAGCCCGACGCGCGGGGCGCGCTGATCGCCGAGATCCTGCCGCTGGCGCTCGTCGTCACGCCGAACCTCGACGAGGCGGCGGCGCTGGCCGGGATGCCGGTGGAGACGCCGGCCGAGATGCGGGAGGCGGCGCGCCGGATCCACGCGCTCGGCCCCCGCGCCGTCCTGGTGAAGGGCGGGCACCTCAAGACCGACGCCACCGACGTGCTGTGGGACGGGCGCGAGCTGACGCGCTTCGACGCCCCGCGCATCGAGTCGTCGAACACCCACGGGACCGGCTGCACGTTCTCGGCCGCGATCGCCGCCGGTCTGGCCCGCGGGCGCGGCCTGCCGGAGGCGATCCGCGAGGCCAAGGCGTACGTGAGACGGGCGATCCAGGAGGGCGTCCAGCCGGGGCACGGCGTGGGGGTCCTCCGGCACTTCATCCGGGAATGGTGAGGCGAGATGCCGCGTAATCCGATGAGAGAGAGCATGCCGTTCCTCGAGCACCTCGGGGAGCTGCGCAAGCGCATCATGTGGTCGCTGGTCGCGGTCATCGTGGGGCTCGCCATCGCGCTGAACTTCACGGACCGGCTCATGAAGTTCGTGCGCCGCCCCTTCGAGGTCGCCGCCCCCGGCCAGAAGCTGGTGTTCCTGACCCCCACCGAGGCCTTCTGGGTCTACATGAAGGTCGCGCTGATCGCCGGCATGGTGCTCGCGCTGCCGGTCGTGCTCTACCAGATCTGGGCCTTCATCGCGCCCGGCCTCCACGCGCACGAGAAGCGGTACGCGGTGCCGTTCGTCATCATCGGCTCCGTGTTCTTCCTGCTGGGAGCCTCGTTCGCCCAGTTCGTGGTGATCCCCTTCGCCATGCGCTTCCTGGTGTCGTTCCCGGGCCCCGACCTCGCGCCGATGATCTCGATCGGCTCCTACGTGGACTTCGTGCTGAAGTTCACCCTCGCCTTCGGCGCCGTGTTCGAGCTGCCCGTGATCATCACACTGGCCTCCCGGATGGGGCTCATCACGCCGCAGTTCCTCGCCAAGAACCGGAAGTACGCGATCCTCGTCAACTTCATCATCGCCGCCGTGCTCACGCCGACGCCGGACGTCTTCAACCAGACCCTCATGGCCGGCCCGCTGATCGTGCTCTACGAGCTCGGGATCATCTCGGCGCGGCTCTTCGGTCGCCCGCGGTCGCGGGTGGCGGCGGAGGCGGCGGAGCAACCGAGCTGATGAACGGCGCGGAGCTCCTGGTCCGCTGCCTCGCCGGCGAGGACGTCACCACGATCTTCGGCCTCCCCGGCGAGGAGACCCTGGCGCTGACCGACGTGCTCCTCGACTCCGGCATCCGGTTCGTCCCCTGCCGCCACGAGCAGGGCGCCGCCTTCATGGCGGACGTGTGGGGCCGCCTGACGGGGAAGGCCGGCGTGTGCCTGGCCACCCTCGGGCCGGGCGCCACCAACCTGATGACCGGGGTCGCCGACGCCAACCTCGACCGGGCGCCCGTCGTCGCCATCACCGGGCAGGCCGGGCGCGACCGCATCCACAAGGAGTCGCACCAGTACGTGAACGTGGTCGACATGTTCCGGCCGATCACCAAGTGGAACACGCGGCTCGAGCTGGCGTCGGTGATCCCGGAGGCGGTGCGCAAGGCGTTCAAGGTCGCGGAGGCCGAGAAGCCCGGGGCCTGCCACATCGAGCTGCCGGAGGACGTGGCCGACGAGACCGTCGACCCCGCCTCGGTGCCGCTCCTGGCCACGCGCCCGCGGCGGCCCTCGCCGGACCGGCCGGCGCTCCGGCAGGCGGCGGCCCTGATCGACCGCGCCCGGAGCCCGCTGCTCTTCGCCGGCAACGGGGTGATCCGCGGCAAGGCCTCGGTGGCGCTGCGCGAGTTCGCCGGGCGGACGGGCATCCCCGTCGCCAACACGTTCATGGCCAAGGGCTGCCTGCCGTGGGATCAC
>JACQCN010000231.1 GCA_016201575.1 Candidatus Rokuibacteriota bacterium
CCTTCTTCTCCAGCTCGTCCTTGAGCGCCTCCAGCTCCTTGCGCCGGTTGTCCACTTCCTTCTGCATCGTGGCCTTCTCGCGCTCGAGCTGGTCGCGGGCGGCCACGCCGGCCTGCGACTTGGCGAGGATGCGCCCGACGTCGACGACGCCGATCTTGGCGGCCTGCGCGGCCGCCGTCGTGGGCGCCCAGCCCGCGACCGCCAGCACCAGGGCCGCGGTGACCACCACGTACATCCCGTTCCGCATGCGACTCCTCCTAGAACGGCGAGCCGACCGAGAAGTTGAAGGTGGCATCCCGCTCGCCCGGCTGCGGGTTCAGATTGAAGCCATAGTCTACCCGGATCGGGCCGAAGGGGGAGACCCATCTGATGCTCGGGCCCGCCGCGTACTTCAGGTCCGACAGGTCGAACTTGGTCCCGAAGCCGTACACGTTCCCGACGTCGAAGAAGCCGGCGATCCGGAAGTTGAACGGCAGCGGGATGACGTACTCGAGGCTGCCCAGCACCTCGCTGGTGCCGCCCGTCTTGACGCCGTTCTCGTCGACGGGCGAGATCCCGCGGAACTTGAAGCTCCGGACGGAGTTGGGGCCGCCGAGGACGAAGCGCTCGAAGAGCGGGACCTCCTTGCTGGCGTAGCCGAAGACGTAGCCGGCCTCGGCGCGCCCGGCCAGCACGTGGTTGAACCAGATCGGGACGAACTGGCTCATGGAGCCGCTGAACTTCACGAACTTCGAGTCGCCCCCCAGCCCGGCCACGTCCGTCCCGATCGTGGCGAAGTTGCCCTTGGACGGCGTGAAGACGTTGTCGCGCGTGTCCCGGGAGACCGACCCGGAGACCGCCGAGGTGACGCGCTCCCCCCGCTCGCTGGCCAGGCTGATCGCCGCCTCGCCCTGGAGGCTGCTGATCGTGTCGCTCGTCAGCCGGTAGCTCAGGAACCAGCGGGCGAAGTCGAGGAACGGGTGGCTGAAGCGGACGTCGCCGCCGAGGCTCTCCTGGGTGTACTCGTCGAAAATCCGGCGCGTGTCGAAGAGATCGGCGCCGGCCGAGAGCGGCTGGTCGAAGAGCCACGGCTCGGTGAAGGAAAGCGTGCCCAGGGTCCCCTTGGAGCCGCCGCGGAACTTGACGGCGACCTCCCAGCCGCGGCCGAGGAAGTTGCGCTGCGTGAGGTCCACGGTGCCGATGAGGCTGTCCACCGACGAGAAGCCGCCGCCGATGCTGAACATGCCCGTGGGCTTCTCCACCACGTCGATGTTGACGATGATCTTGGTCTTGTCCGCGCCGGGAGTGGTGGAGGTCTTCACGGTCTCGAAGAAGCCCAGGTTGGTGAGCCGCTGCTTGGCCCGATCGAGCTTGGCGCTGGTGAAGAGGTCGCCCTCGGCGAACGGGATCTCGCGCCGGAGGATCTTCTCCTGACTGCGGGTGTTGCCGGCGATGTTGATGCGCTCGACGTAGACCTCGGGGCCCTCGGTGATCTCGATCTTGACGCCCACCGTCCGGTCCTCGAGGTTCTGGCCGACCAGCGGGGCCACGTCGACGGAGGCCCGGCCGATGGAGCTGTAGAGCCGGGTGACCCCGTCCACGCTGGCCCGGAGCCTGGACCGCGAGAACACGTCGCCGGGCTTGAGCAGGACCTGCCGCCGGATGTCGTCCAGGGGCAGCACGCTGGCGCCCGTGATGTCGACGCTCTTGATGTGGAACTGCGGTCCCTCCACCACCGTGACCGTGACCGTCACCCGCGCCTTCTCCCGGTCGACCACCACGTCGTGGGACTCCACGCGGACCTGGATGTAGCCGTGGTCGTTGTAGAGGGCGAGGATCCGCTCGACGTCCTCGTCGAGCTTCTGGCGCTGGACGGTGCCCCGCAGGATGTAGTACTGGCGCTCCTGCGTGACCATGACCTTCTTGATCTGCTTGTCGGTGAGCCCCTTGTGGCCCTTGATGACGATCTTCTCGATGGTGATCCGCCGGCCTTCGGCGATGCGGAAGACGACCTTGACGTCGCCATCGGGGAACTTCTCGGTCTCGGGGGTGATCTTGACCTCGAAGTAGCCCTCCTCCTCGTAGTGGTCCTTGATCCGCTCCCGCGCCCGCTCCACCTCCACCGGGTTGTACACGCTCCCGAGCTTGACGTCGGCCTTCTCCTGGAGGGTGGCGGTGTCGACCTTCTTGTTGCCGGCGAACTCGACGTCGCGGATGAACGGGCGCTCGACCACCACGAAGGTGATCTTCACCCCGCCCTCGAACTCCTCGACCCGCATCTGCACGTCGTCGAAGAAGCCGAGGGCGAAGATGGCGCGGAGGTCGTCGGCGAGGCGGGCGGGGACGAAGGGCGAGCCGACCGTGGTCTGGATGCGGCCGAGGATGACCGCCTCCTGGACCCGCCGGTTCCCCTCGACGGAGATCTCCTTGATGGGGATCGGCGCCGGCGGGGACTGGGCCCAGGCGCCGGTGGACGCGAGCGCCGCCAGCGCAAAAAAAATGGAGAGAAGCGCTCTCCCCGCTCGGGTCAACGAAATGGGCTCGTGCGCTCGACGATCTTAGTGCTGTGCGAGCTCGAGAGAGGGCTCCGGGGTCTGGGCCTCCCGGAACACGAAGTTCTCCCCTTCGATGTCCACCTCGATGCGCGCCCGCGCGGGCACCTGCCCCCGCACGATGGCCTCGGCCAGCGGGTCCTCGATGTGCTTCTGGATGGTCCGCCGGAGCTGCCGGGCGCCGTACGTCGCGTCGTACCCCTTCTCCACCAGGGCCGTCTCCGCCGCCGGGGTCAGCGCGATCTCGATCCCCTTGTCCACGAGCTGCTTGTTGATGCGGTCGATCATCAAGCGGACGATCTGCTTGATGTGCTCGAGTCGGAGCGAATGGAACACGATGATGTCGTCGATCCGGTTGATGAACTCCGGCCGGAAGGCGCGCTTCAGCTCCTCCATCACGCGCGCCTTCATCTTCTCGTAGTCCTCCTGGTCCGACTCCTGGAGGAAGCCCGGCGTCGTGCGCTTGCCGATCAGGCCCGTGCCGAGGTTCGAGGTCATGATCAGGATGGTGTTCTTGAAGTCCACCACGTGGCCGATCGAGTCCGTGAGACGGCCGTCGTCGAGCACCTGCAGCAGCATGTTGAAGATGTCCGGGTGCGCCTTCTCGATCTCGTCGAAGAGCACCACCGAGTACGGGCGCCGCCGGACCTTCTCGGTGAGGAAGCCGCCCTCCTCGTAGCCCACGTAGCCCGGAGGCGCTCCGAGGAGTCGCGACACCGAGAACTTCTCCATGTACTCCGACATGTCCATGCGGATCAGCGCGTTCTCGTCGCCGAAGAGATACTCGGCGAGGGTGCGCGCCAGCTCCGTCTTGCCCACGCCGGTGGGGCCCAGGAAGATGAACGAGCCCACCGGGCGCTTGGCGTCCTTGAGGCCGGCCCGCGAGCGGCGGATGGCGCGGGCCACCGCCACCACGGCGTCGTTCTGGCCGACGATGCGGCCGTGGAGGGCTTCCTCCATCCGCGCGAGCTTGGCCGACTCCTTCTCCTCGAGCTTGGCCAGCGGGATGCCGGTCCAGCGGGAGACGATGTACTCGATGTCCTCCTCCCCGACGGACTGCGTGCCCTTGCCCTTGTTCTTCTCCCACTCGCGCTTCAGCTCGTCCTCGCGCAGGCGCAGGAGCTTCTCCTTCTCGCGGAGGGAGGCCGCCTTCTCGAACTCCTGGGCTTCCAGGTACATGTCCTTCTCCTGGACGACCCGCTCGATCTCCTTCTCGATCTCCTTGATCTCGGGGGGGGGCGTCAGCGCCATCAGGCGGGTGCGGGACGACGCCTCGTCGATGACGTCGATGGCCTTGTCCGGGAGCTGGCGGTCGGTGATGTACCGGTCGGCGAGCTTCACCGCGGCGTCGACGGCCTGGTCGGTGATCTTCACGCGGTGGTGCGCCTCGTACTTGGGGCGGAGGCCGCGGATGATCTCGATGGACTCCAGCACGCTGGGGGCCTTCACGATCACGGGCTGGAAGCGGCGCTCGAGGGCGCCGTCCTTCTCGATGTACTTGCGGTACTCGTCGAGCGTGGTCGCGCCGATGGTCTGGATCTCGCCGCGGGAGAGCGCGGGCTTCAGCATGTTGGAGGCGTCGATCGCGCCCTCGGCGGCGCCGGCGCCGATCAGCGTGTGCAGCTCGTCGAGGAACAGGATCACGTTCTCCGACTGACGGATCTCCTTCATGACCGCGGATCTCCTTCATCACCGCCTTGAGGCGCTCCTCGAACTGGCCGCGATACTTGGTGCCCGCCACGAGCGCGCCCAGGTCGAGCTGGAGCAGGCGCTTGTTCAGCAGCACCTCCGGCACGTCGGAGCCCGTGATCTTCTGCGCGAGGCCCTCCACGATGGCCGTCTTGCCCACCCCCGGCTCGCCGATCAGCACCGGGTTGTTCTTGGTACGGCGCTGCAGCACCTGGATCGCGCGGCGGATTTCGTCATCGCGTCCGATCACAGGATCGAGCTTGCCGGACCTGGCGCGC
>JACQCN010000232.1 GCA_016201575.1 Candidatus Rokuibacteriota bacterium
GACGATGACGCGCGGCGAGACTCGTCACGTCGCTGGCGAAGACGCGTAAGGGCCGCGGCACTCACCGGCGAGATGGCGTGTGCCAGGTCGAAAAGCATCGGGCACGTCGCGCTTCATCCTGAAAAGTGACTCGCACTTGATCGTCCCGGCGGCACGGCTGAACGGGCGCGCGATACACCGAGAGCCAGACAACGATCGTCGGCTGCCTCGCCGACAGCCGACAACGAGGATCGGGTGAGGATTGAGCTCACCTCACCCGGTCGCTCAAACGGCGCCCCGATGTGCTGCGGGTGAGGCGCGGCCGCACGGCGCGCCTACGGCGGCGAGCAGGACGAACCACGTGCCCCGGTGCACCTGGTTGTTGAGGGCGCGATCAAGATCGGGATGAAGATGGAAGATGGACGATTGCCGGATCGCGAAGTCGCGCGCTGATGGTCGAGCGGCACACGCTCGAGAACGGGCGACGACGGAGTTGGTCCGGCGCTTCCGCGCCGAACTGCCACCCTACGGCAGAAGATGCTCACTCTCCCCGTCATGCCCGACCCCGGACGTTCTTCCGTGATGGCGTGCGCGCGAGCTCACTCAAGGGGGAATTACTCGGAGGCCAGGCGGTAGCCGACGCCGGGTTCCGTCCGCAAGTAGCGCGGGCGGGCCGGATCCGCCTCGAGCTTGCGCCGGAGCTGGAGCATGTAGATGCGCAGGTAGTGTGCGTCGCCGTCGTGGGACGGCCCCCAGACCTCCTTGAGGAGCTGGCCGTGGGTCAGCACCTTACCGGCGTGGCGAACGAGCACGGTGAGGAGCTTGTACTCGATGGGCGTGAGGTGGACTTCCTTGCCGGCGACGAGGACCTGCCGGCGGGCCAGGTCCACGCGGAGATCGCCGACCGCGACGGTCGCGGCCTCTCCGCTCGCCGTCCGGGCGGCGTGGCGCAGCGCCACCCGGATGCGGGCCACCAGTTCCCGCGGGCCGAACGGCTTGCTCACGTAGTCGTCGGCGCCGGTCTCGAGAGCCACGACCTTGTCGGTCTCCTGCCCGCGGGCCGAGAGCACGATCACGGGCACGTCCGTCCACTCGCGGAGGCGGCGGATCACCTCGCAGCCGTCCATGTCGGGGAGCCCCAGATCGACGATGACGAGGTCGGGCTGCCGTGTCGCCGCCTCGACCAGGCCGTCGCCGCCCGTGGCCGCCTCGAACAATCGATAGCCCTGCCGGGTGAGAGTGACGCGCAGGAAGCGCCGGATCTTCGGCTCGTCCTCGATCAGCACGATGGCCGGCTCAGGCATGTTGGGCGACCTCGCTCGGCGGCGCCGGCTCGGGAAGGGGCAAGGTGAAGAAGAAGGCCACGCCGCCTTCGGGAAGGTTCTGGGCCCACATGCGGCCTCCATGGGCCCGGATGACCGCCTGGCAGATCGCCAGTCCCAGGCCGGCGCCCCGGGAGAACTTCTCGAAGACCCGGTACTCCTCGCCCGGCGGGAGGCCGGGGCCGCGGTCGGCCACCTCCACCCGGACCGCCCACTTCCTCGATCTCGGCCTCATGGTGCGAGTCAAGGGATGAGCCGTCGGGCGAGCTTTGCCGGCGAATCGATGGGAATCAGCCTCCTTATCGTCGTCTTTCGGCTACCTAATCGTTCACATTTGCCGCTTTGCCGCCGGCTACGACAATGATCCTGCAAGCTTTGTGCGCCGTTGAGGCATACTTTCGGGCTCGGGAGGAATGCCTATCTGATAGTGATTTCAGTCGGTTGCAGCGGTGGAAGGTGTACGGCTTGACGATTTCGGGCCCCCGCAACCACAGAATCCAGCAGTTAGAAAGGGGGCGGCCGACCGCCCCCCTTCGACTATCAGAGGTTTCACAGAGGTTCCCGCCCGGTAGTGTCTCCGTTTGAAAATCTCAGGAGACGCATGATCTTGGCCATCGCCGCGTGGCTTCCAGAGAAGCATAGGGCTCCGGCCACGCGATGGCAATACTCCTTATATCTCCATCGGGCGCCCCGCACGCGGCCACGGCGCCGAGGGGCCCGGCGCGCTTCGGCCCGCCTAGAGCTGGGCCTGCACGGTGAGGTCGAAGCCCTCCAGGTCTTCGACGATCTTGGTGCCCGCCAGGTAGGCGTCGACCTCCGTCGACGAGCCCGCCCGGGACCCACAGCGCGATCTCCGGGCCCGCCGCGCAGCCCCCGGCCACGGCCTTCCCGCTGTCCACAGCTCCACGTGGCAGCCGGGCATCCTACCCGAGCAGGGCAGAGGCCCAGTTCGCCTTCGCTGACCCTGACCGCGTGATCGCAGAGGATCTATCCCACAGCTCGGGCGAAAAGCGGTACTACTGCTTCGGTCGGGTCGAAGGCGGGGTCATGACGGTCCGATTCACGTACCGTGAAGACGTAATCCGAATCTTCGGCGCCGGTTACTGGCGCAAGGGCAGGCAAACGTATGAGCGAGAACATCAGGTACACGGACGAACCTCTCGGAAGGCTCAAGGTCGTTCCTGACTTCCTTCCTCGTCCCGAGGACCTCGTGTTTCGGGATGAAGGGGTCAAGGTCACGATCGCATTGAGCAAGCGCAGCGTCGAGTTCTTCAAGAACGAGGCGCGTAGACACAACACGCAGTATCAACGGATGATTCGGTGGCTGCTCGATGCTTATGCTGAACACCATTCTCGACCTCGAACCGCGCGTTCAACACGGACGCGCGCAAAGGCAGCGCGCGCTGGTTAGCGGGTCGTCGAGTCGCCGTTAGCCGGAAATACCGCGTCGGTCGGGTCAGAATCGCTCGTCGCACGAGTCGCGGGAAAGACACCTCACGTTGGAGGGAAGGCGAGCCGCAGGCGTTCCTGGAGAGTCGCGGCCCCGATCAGGAGCGGACGCGGCCTCAGACCATGCGCCGCGTAAGCGGTAGCGCAGAAGGTCGTCGGGCGAGATCTCACGGCAGTCCCCGAGCTCCACGGTCGTCCCGGAGGCGCGCGCCAGCTCCGCGACACCGGACCGCGCCGCCTCACACGCCGCCTCGGTTGCCGTGGGCACCAGTCCGCGCTCGGGTGGCTCCGATCCGAGCTGCGCCCCGAGGTAGAACGCCCACAGCAGGAGGGCTCCGGTATGACCGCGAGACGTTGTTCGGCGCACGCCCGGATTATCGAGCAGAACGCCCTCCAGCTCGAGACTCAACTTCTGCCTAGGCCGCCCAGACGGAGCATCGACGCCGCGAGCTGGCGGATGAACGCGGGAGCGGCGCGAGGCGGGCACCGGATCGGGCCATGCCACGCCTTCGGCACCTACGTGGGCTGGCTGACGCCCTTCAACAGCCGCCTCGTCCTGGTGCTGCCCGAGCCCGCGCCGGCGGCGCTGACGGAGGCGGTCACCCAGCTGATCCGGATCGGGTACGAGCGCGTCGAGGGCTACCTCGACGGCGGCCTCGACGCCTGGCGGTCGAGCGGCCGGCCGACTCGGTCCTACCGGACGGCGGCCGTCTACGACGTCTGCCACGCCTACCTCGAGGGCGTGCCGATCCAGGTGCTGGACGTCCGCCAGTGGGGCGAGTGGGACTCGGGGCGCGTCCCCGGCAGTCTGCACATCCACCTCGGAGACCTCCCCGACCGGCTGGCCGAGCTTCCGAAGGACCGGGAGATCTGGACGGCCTGCGCCAGCGGCCACCGGGCGTCGATCGCCGCCAGCCTCCTCGACCGGGCCGGGGTCCCCGTCAGGCTGGTGGGCAAGGGCGGGGTGCCCGAGCGGCTGGCCCGATGCTATCCGCGCGCCGGGGTCTGATCGCCTGAGGGGACGCCGGCGTGGGTGAACGGGACGGCGGCGCGATGGAGCACGACCACAGCCCCGCGGCGATCCGCGAGCGCCTCGCCGAGGGCGGCGAGCAC
>JACQCN010000233.1 GCA_016201575.1 Candidatus Rokuibacteriota bacterium
ATCTGGACCCTTCTCGGCGCTCTGCCGCCGTTGCGTCCAATCTGTCCCCCAAAGTCCCTACGCGTGAACCTCCGTGCCGCCTCGCCTCTGGGCCCTTCCTTGAGCGGCGGGCGACGCTGTGCGCGGTCACCTCTTGCGGGGGTCGTCGGCGGGATCGACGTAGGTGACGCTCACCGGCCCGATGCCGTCGACCTGGAAGATGGTCTCGCCGCGCGCTTCCAGGTAGTGCGGCACGCCGGGGGGCGTCACCCGGAACGAGCCCGCCGGCATCGAGAGCCGCTGGCCCTCGCCCCACTTCTCCCCGAATCCCACCACGAGCGCGCCCTGCAGCACGGTGGCGCGCTCCTCGCTGGGATGGGTGTGCGGCGGCAGGCGATAGCCGTCGGGAAAACGGACGCGGACGGTGAAAGGGCCAGCCTTGGCGGGATCGCCGCGCAGGACCGCGATCTGGGCGCCGGCGGGGATGGAGGGCGGGCCCGGCTTCCACGCGATCGCGTCGGGCAGGACGAGAATCTGCTCGGGCGCGTCGGCCGCCCGAGCGGACCCGCTCGCGCCGAGGACGACGGCCAGGACGAGGATGATGGTGGCGCGCATCGGTCTCCTCCCACGTTCCGGGATTTTCGGTTTGACGCTCGACGCCCTGGAGTATATCGTCGCTCCGCCGCGGACGGTTGCTCGGAGGGGGGCAGAGCCCCCCTTCCGAACCTCCCGCGGGATTGCGCCGGCAAAGCCGGCGCTCGAACAGCCGGTCCACATTCGCGACAGGGAGAGTCGCCCCGTGAGCGGATGTGGACGCGGACGTGAGGTCCACGATGCGGATACCCATGATCGCCATCGCCAGCCTGATCGCGGCCGCGCTCGGCGGCCCGGCGCCCGCGCGCGCCCAGGACTCCACCGGCGCCATCGGCCAGCTCGCGGACCAGATCGCCCGCGTGCTGCCCGCGGACGGGCAAGTGCGGATCATCGTCACCGACTTCGACGACAATCACGGCGTGACCAGCGACTACAGCCGCTACCTCGCCGACCTGCTCATCCTCCAGCTCGGCCGCACGCCGCGCCTCCTCCCGATCGAGCGGCGCCACCTGCGGATCGTGCTCGGCCAGTTCCAGCTGCGGGGCGGGGATCTCGCGAAGCGGGACAACGCGAGAAAGGTCGCGAGCCAGTTCCACGCCGACGTGCTCCTGGTCGACGGGCTCACCGAGCTGGACGCCCAGGTCGCGCTCGACGCCAAGGTGATCGACGTGACGAGCGGCGATACCCTCGGGTTCGCGAGCGCCGGCGTGGCGAAGGACGCCAGGGTCCAGCGGATGCTGGAGACGGGCCGCCAGTAGGGAGAGCAGCGCGTGCACAGACTGATCCGCGCCAGGGGGCTCTCGGAGCCCATCAGCCACTATTCCGACGCCGTCCTCGCGGGCCGGACCGTGTACGTGTCCGGCCAGGCCGCGGTGGACGGCCAGGGCAAGCTCGTCGGCGCCGGCGACGTGGTCGCCCAGACCCGCCAGGTGCTGGAGAACATGAAGCTCGCGCTGGCGGCGGCCGGGGCCACGCTCGACGACGTCGTGAAGGTGACGGTCTATCTCGCCGACCGCGACGACCGGCCCCGGGTCAACGAGGTGCGCAAGGAGTACTTCAAGGCCAACAAGCCGGCGAGCACGCTGATCGAGATCAACCGCTTCGCGATCGAGGGGATGCTGGTCGAGATCGAGGCGATCGCGGTGCTGCCCGGGGAGCCGGCGCGGTGAGGCCCGCGCCCGCGCTGGATGGGCGCGTACGGGGTGGGCCAACATCTGAGTGGCGCGCCCATCGCCGCACGGGGCGCAACCGAGGCGCCGAGGCGCTTCCGACCTTGACGCTCGGGCGGTGCCGACATAGCATTCCGACCACCCGAAGTCGCGGGGGGAAATGTTCCCATGCATGGCCTCATCAAAGGAGGTTCCAGATGACAGCAGGCAGAACGCTAAGAAGCTTGGCAGTCGGGCTGGCGGCGTGCGCCCTCGCGCTCGCCGGTCCGTCGCTGGTCGCCGCGTACTGGCCGGTCGGCCCGGACGCGGTGGTCGATCTCACGCCGACCGTCTCGGCGAAGCACTACCAGTACTGGCCCGGCGGCGGCCGGCATCATCAGCCGATCATCGTCCCCTATCACCAGATCGGGCCCGACGGCCCCTGGGCCTCGGACCTGCTCCTCGTGGACGAGAACACCGCCAACCAGATCGACTGCCCGCCGCACATGATGCCGAAGCAGGACAGTGGGCTGCCCAACGCCGGCTACTGGGGCTTTCTGACCTGTGACAAGGTGCCCGTGTGGCAGTGGGTCGGCGAGGTCGTCAAGATCGACGCACGGAGCATCCTCGATCAGGCGCCCAACGGCCAGAGCCCCATCATCACCAAGCAGATGGTGCAGGCGGCCGAGCAGGCCTACCGGCCGCTTCGCCCCGGTGACGCCGCGCTGTACTGGAGCGGCTACGACGACAAGTACGACAAGCCCATGCCGGAGGGCTGGAAGCTGCTGATCGGGCCCATCTCGGGGACGAGCCCGGCCTGGCCGGATCCTGATTTCGACGCCGCCGACTACGTCGGGTCCAAGGGCGTGCGCCTCATGGGGACAGACGCACCCAGCATGGGCGCCTTCGGGCCGCCGCGGTACGTCAACCACGGGCCCGACTCGTCGTTCCAGAACCCGCTGGCTCTCGAAAGCCACCTCGGTCACTTCAAGTACGGCGCCGTGCACACCGAGGGCCTGATGAACCTCCACCTGGTGCCGAACGCCTCGCTGTACATCTCCCTGCCGCCCAAGCACCGCGATTCGCCCACGGTCGAGTCGCGCTCGGTGGCGATCACCGATCTCAAGCTGGCGGCGGAGCTGCTGAAGGCCACCCGCGCCCACCGCGTCGTGGACCTGTCCGTGATTCTCTCGATGGACCATCCGGTGTGGTGGCCAGGGGCGGGCGTGGGCAACTACGTCTTCCCGTACCACGCCGTGATCCCGGTCAACACCTACACGCAGTGGACCGGGCCGTACTGGGTCAACACCCACATCATGGATGCCCACAGCGGGACGCACATGGACCCGCCGGCGCACTTCGGCCCGCCCACCGGGTTCAACTTCGCCACGTACAACGACTGGACGAAGGGCGTGCAGCGGAAGTACGAGGCGAAGTACGGCCGGATCAAGACGACCGACATGACCTCCGACAAGGTGCCGGCGCACTACTGCATCGGCCCGGCGCGCGTCGTCGACGTCACGCACCGCGTCGGCACGACCGACCCGAAGAGCTGGCCCGCCTCGCCGGCAATCCGCGTCGAGGACGTGCAGGCCCACGAGAAGCTCTACGGGCCGATCAAGGCCGGGGAGGTGGTGATCTTCCACAGCGGCCACACGGACGCCCACTTCCGCGAGTACCAGCGCGGCGTCGAGGACCCCAACACGGCGGCGCCGCTCAACGGGCACGCCGAGGGCTGGCCGGCGCCCACGCCGGAGACGATCAACTACGTCATCGACAAGGGTGTGAAGTGCATCGCGACCGACGGGCCGAGCATGGGCTCGGTGAACCCGGAGGAGGCGGTCATGACCCACTGGGCCGCCGCCTCGCGCGAGGTTCCCTTCGTGGAGTTCCTGACCAACGCGGGCTCGCTGCCGGCGAGCGGCGGGTTCTTCATTTTCCTCGCCCCCAAATACGAGAACAACCACGGCGGCCCGGGCCGCGCGATCGGGATCCTGCCATAGTCGCGGCCAGAGACAACGACACCCCCGGGGACTGACCGGGCCGGGCGGGTCCGGCGCGATGTCCATTCCGCGCCGGGCCCGCCCGATGGGCCCGCTTGCTTTGCTCCTCCTCGCCGTTCCTCGCCCGCCCTGCGCACGCTCCCTCGCGCGGCCGCCGCGAGGCAAGGCCCGAGTTGATCGGGCCCTTATCGGCGGCCGGCTAGGCTTCCAGGCGGCGGCGGGCGGCGCGGCTCTCGATCTCCTCGGCGAAGAGACCGAGGTGCAGGGGGCAGGGCGGGAGGTTGGCATCGACGTACTGGCAGTCGGACTCGCTGCACTGCACGAAGAGATCGTCCCGCTCGCTGAAGCG
>JACQCN010000234.1 GCA_016201575.1 Candidatus Rokuibacteriota bacterium
CGAGCGTCCCTGTGTCCGAGTACGGGCTAGTGGCCGGCGGCGGCGGGGCCGGCGCCCTTCACGACCTCGGCGGCGCGGGCGGCGGGCGGCGTGTTGCGGCTCCGGCCGATGGTGATCCGGCCGTCGATCAGCACCATCGAGATGCCCGGCAGGTCGCCGGCCGCCAGCGCGGACAGGGCGTCCTGGCCGACGGAACCACTGGGCGCGTCGCAGATCACGAGATCGGCCTCGTGCCCGGGCGCGATCACGCCCACGTTCAGCCTGTAGACGCGCGCGGTGTTGCCGGTGGCGCAGGCGATCGCCTCCGCCGGCGGCATCCCGCCGAGCCCGGCCAGCAGCGAGAGCGTGCGCAGGATCCCGAGCGGGATGACGCCGCTGCCAGACGGGGCGTCGTTGCCGAGGATGATCCGCGCGGTGGCGCGCGCGTCCTGCGCGAGGCGCAGCGTGTGGAGCGCCGTGCGCGCGTTGCCGCACTGGACGATCTCGAGCGCCATGTCGGTGGCCACCAGCCGCTCGATCTCGGCCGGCGCCATCGAGGTGGTGCCGCCGTTGATGTGGCCGACCACGTGCGGGTTGGCCTCCAGCACGACGTCGGCGCCGATGACGCTCGAGCCCGCGATCGACGGCCCGCCCGTGTGGATCGTCACCGTCATCCCGTGCTGCTTGGCCCAGCGCACCATCGGCGCCGCGTCCTTGCCGGTCTTCACCGAGCCGAGCCCGATCTCGCCGACGAGCGTCACCCCCGCCTTCGCCATCTCGGCGAAGTCGGCCTCGGTCAGCCCCAGCTCCAGGATCGGCGCGCCCGCGTGCACCTTCACGCCGCCCGGCCGGAAGTTCCCGTAGGCCTTGGCCGCGACGATGGCGAGCGCCTTCAGGCCCACGACGTCCTTGGGCCGGCCCGGCAGGTGCACCTCGCCGGCGGAGATGGCGGTGGTGACGCCGCCGTGCATGGCCGACTCGATGAAGTCGACGGTGCGCTGCCGCGGCGTGAAGTCGCCGAAGACGGGATGGACGTGGGAGTCGATCAGCCCCGGCATCACCGTCGTGCCCCGCGCGTCGATGACCGTGTCGGCGCCGTCGTCGAGGCCCTTGCCCACCGCCGCGATGACGCCGTCCTCGATCAGGACCGAGTCGGCGTCGAGCAGCGGCCGGGCGATGTCGCCGCTCACGAGCTGTCCGATGTTGCGAACGAGTGTCCTCATGCGCTCCGCCCCGTCCTCCCTCGAGTCGCGCCAGCGGGGCCTGCGGCCGGGGGCCGATTGTGGCAAATTGATCCCTCGGACGCAACCCGACCATGACGCCACCCGCCTCCCGCGCGACGGCCGCCACCTGCGCGTTCTGCCAGATCGCGCGCGGGGAGGCGGCCGCCGATCTCGTGCTCGAGGACCAGCACGCGCTCGCCTTCCTGGATCACCGGCCGCTCTTCCCGGGCCACTGCCTCCTGATCCCGCGCGCGCATCACGAGACGCTCGCGGAGCTGCCGCCGGCGCTGGTCGCCCCCCTCTTCGCCAGCGCACGCCTCCTCGCGCGCGCCGTCGAGCGCGCGCTTCACGCCGACGGCTCCTTCGTCGCGCTCAACAACCGCGTAAGCCAGAGCGTGCCGCACCTCCACGTCCACGTGGTGCCCCGGCGCTTCAAGGACGGGCTGCGCGGCTTCTTCTGGCCGCGCCAGCGCTATCCCGACCGGCGCGCCGCGCTCGACACCCAGGCCGCCATCGTCGCCGCCGTCGAAGAGATCCGGTCCGGCCAGTGAGCGTGGTGGGGGACAGCGCCGCGACGATCTCTCTCGTTACGAGATTGCAATCACCGACTTTGAACACGACCCTCACGTGGTCAGCTTCTGGGACCCGCCGCCGCAAGGCGGCGATGTTGATCGGGCTGAGGTCAGCGAAGAAGAGCCGGTCGAACCGCGGCACAACCTTGAGTGCTCTTAGCTCGAATCGTCGCCTCCTTTGCGGTGATCGAGCAGCTATCCGTTTGACAACCTCGTCTTCGACAGCTTCATAGAGTTTGTCACGGAACGTGTGCATCGCGTTCAGCACTCTTAAGCCGGGAAGGTCGAACTACGCATCGGCCGAGAACGGCCTGGCCACACGCGGTATGCCCGGCTCAGCCCGACGGAGGCGAGAAACTTGCCTATGCCTTGCTCTCAGCGGCCGAAGATGCGGAAAGCCGCGAACGCCCCTGACTGCGACGCGACATCGACCTCTTAGCGTAGATCAGCGGGATCAGTTCCAATAAAACTCGGAGACCGGGGTGCCCGCGAACAGCGGCGTCGATTAAATGACTATGTTCGTGAAGTCACTGCGCCGCTGAGACCGTTAGAAGCCGACCTCGGCGATCCAGGTCCCCCACTGATTGCCTGCCAAGGCGTATTCGCCGGCAACCCACACTGTGGTACCGGACGGGTCGATGGCCGCCCCGGAGTAGTCGCCCCAACGCGCCGTGTTCGGCGCATAAGGACCCTGCCCGGACTGGATCAGCGTGACCGTGCCGAAAGTGCCGGGCGACGACTGCCCGCTCGCGTACACCGACGCAAACCCCGAGGCCGACGAGCCGGAAAAGACGCTCACGAGGTTGTTGTTGGCGTCGATCTGGATTGCCGGGTAGAAGTAATAGATCCCGACATCCCCGACATCGAGCGCTTGGAGCACGGAGACCGTGCTGATCTGCAGCTGCATGAAGCGGAGGCAAGCCCGGGTGGCGGTGTCGCCGTTCGGCGTGCACGCCGAATTTGCCGACACCCATAGAACGCCGTTCCGGTAGACCGCCTCGAGCAGCCGGTTGTCGTTCGTCGCGATGAGGGCCGAGGTGCCGGCCTGCTGAGCATTCGGCGGAGTGGAGAGTGTGGGGATCGAGAGGGTGCCGAGAACGGAGACAGTAGCCAAGCTGCCTGCACTCGGCACCCCGGTCACCTGCCAGATCCGAATGCTGGTCGCGGAGTTGAAGGCGACAGCTGCCATGTACAGCGGGCTGCTCACCGCGCCGGAGCCGTCAGGAAGGGCAAAGGCGGGCTGGATCGTGAAAAGTCCCTGCGGAGGGCCGTAGAACTGACCGTAAACGGTCTGCGCGGCCACGAGCTGGCTCTTGTTCAGGACGACGAATTCCGTCCCTTTGAAGACTCCTCCGGGGTTGAAGCCGTTCGCCGTGAGGACCACCTTGTCGCCGCTGATTCCCAACGCCGGAAAGTCGGGGAAGGTGGATCGCGCCGAGGGGATCGTATACCGGGCGTAGGTGCTGGTGGGGTCACTGCTAGTCGACACCGCCAGGAGCCACGTGCCCGTCGGGGTCTGGTAAGTAATGGCTGCCACAAACCATCGACCCGAGTCGGGGTCGAATCGGATCTTGGGATCCGAGAGGAACGCGCAGGAGACGCCGAAGAAGCTACAGAGGTCGAAAGTCGTCACGCCTCCGGGGCTCCAGATGCGGCCCTCGAGATTCACCGTCTCGAAGAGATAGGTCGAGCCCGAAACTGCACCGGCCGCGATCTGGGTATCTGGCGGGTAGTATCCGCCGGCGTCCGATTGCTGAAGGCCCTGGATGCTTCCCAGTGGCAGCTGCAACGACGGTGCCGTGGGCGAGATCGTCGTGGTCGGCGGCGGAGCCGGAGCGATCCCGCCGCCCTTCTGCAGTTGTTCCTTGTGCTGAATGAGGAGGTTCAGATCTGGGAAATGCACCGGCCTCGTCCCGCCTGCGGGGACGTGCGCGGCGGGGGGGAGATGTCGAACGTCCACCACCCCGTCGGGGGCAAGAATGAGCGGCTCGGCTTGTGGGCCACCGTTTTGCGCCACCGCGGGTGGGGCCGAGAGGACGACCGCCAACGAAAGGAGCAGGAGAACCAGTCGGAAACGACCAATCGGCACGCGGTATTTCATAATATCCCTCGCTCTTTGAGCCCTTGCTCGCCGTGTCGCAGTAAGTTAGCCAAATGGGAGGCTAAAGTCTATAGTAAATCAGCCCGGTGCGATTCCATGCGTATGAAGTTCGATACAGGCGCCCAAAACATCCGCCCTCCTTCCCTCACACGGCCAGATAGGCGCGCCGGACCGACTCGTCGGCGTCCAGCTCGGCGATCGTGCCCCCGAAGCGGATCTCGCCCTTCTCGATGATGTAGGCGCGGTCGGCGAGCCGGCGGGCGAACTGCAGGTTCGGCTCCGACAGCACGATCGTCAGCCCCCCCCGCTTCAGCGCCGCGATCCGCTCGCCGAGCGCCCGCACCACGACCGGCGCCAGCCCCTCCGACGGCTCGTCGAGCAGCAGCAGGCGCGGGCCGCCCATCAGCGTGCGCGCGATCGTCAGCATCTGCTGCTCGCCGCCCGACAGGCTCTCCCCGCGCCGCCCGAGCAGGGTGCGCAGCATCGGGAAGAAGTCGAGCGCGCGCTCGATCGTCCAGCCGTCCCGGCGCGCGCCGACCCGCAGGTTCTCCAGCACCGTCAGGTCGGCGAAGATCCGCCGGTCCTCGGGCACGAAGCCGACGCCGAGGCGGCTGATCTCCCGCGTGGGCCGACCGGTGACGTCGCGCCCGTCGACGTGGATCGTCCCGGGCCCGACGCGGACGAGCCCCATGATCGCCTTGAGTGTCGTGCTCTTCCCCGCCCCGTTGCGGCCCAGGAGCGAGATGACCTCGCCCGCCGCGGCCGCCAGCGAGACGCCGTGCAGCACGTGGCTGCGGCCGTAGTAGGCGTGGACGCCGGCCAGCTCGAGGATCACGCGCCCTCGCCCAGGTAGACCTGCTGCACCGTCGCGTCGCCGCGCACCTCGGCCGGCGTGCCGTCGGCGATGACGCGGCCCTGGTGCAGGACCAGGACGCGGTCGGCGACGGTGAAGACCACGTCCATGTCGTGCTCGGTGAAGAGCACCGTGAGCGCGCGCTCCCGCGCGATGCCCACGACGAGGCGCATCAGCTCGCCCCGCTCGGCCGGCGCCATGCCCGCCGTCGGCTCGTCGAGGAGGAGCACCGCCGGGTCGTTGGCGAGCGCGATGGCCAGCTCGAGCTTCTTCAGATCGCCGTAGGCGAGGACGCCCGCGGGGCGCTCGGTCTGGGCGGCGAGGCCGACGAGAGCGAGCAGCGCCCGCGCACGCTCGACCTCGAGCCGGCCCGCCGGCGTCAGGAGCGCCAGGCTGCGCCGCGCGTGGGAGAGCCGCGCGACCTGCACGTTCTCCAGGACGCTCAGGGTGGCGAAGGTCGCGGTGATCTGGAAGGTGCGGCTCACGCCGCGGCGCCAGATCGCGTGGGGCGGCAGGCCGGAGAGGCGCTCGCCGCCGAGCCACACGTCGCCCGCGTCCGGCGCGAGCTGCCCGGTCAGCACGTTGAAGAGCGTCGTCTTGCCGGCGCCGTTCGGGCCGATGAGAGCGCGGATCTCCCCCCGGGGCAGCTCGAGGCTCACGCCGTCGACGGCGTGCACGCCCCCGAAGGCCTTACGGAGATCGCGGACGCGCAGCATCACCGGCGCGCGCTCCGGAGCGAGCCGACGATCCCGCGGGGGAACGCGACGACGAGGAGGATGAGGATCCCGCCGAGCACCGCCTGCCAGTACTCGGTGTAGCGCGTGACCACGGTGTCGAGCAGCTTGTAGACCGCCGCCCCCACGGGCGCCCCCGCCAGCGTCTCCACGCCGCCGAGCAGCACCATCACCAGCGGCTGGATCGACACCCCCACCGTCAGCGACTCCGGGAACACGCTGCCCTTCAGGTAGACGGCCGCGCGCAGCGTGAGCCCGAACGGCGCCCGCTCGATCAGCGCCAGCAGCGCGACGCCGCCGCCGCAGGCCAGGAGCGCCAGGTAGTAGTAGCGGAGCGGCGGCGCCAGCCAGGGCGGCGGCCACACGCCGAGCAGCCCGTTGTCGCCGCCGGTGAGGTCGTACCACTGGTGCACGATCGCGTAGGCGATCTGGGTGAAGGCGAGCGTCAGCATCGCGAAGTAGATGCTGGACAGGCGCACGCAGAAGAAGCCGATCACGACCGAGCACGCCGCGGCCACCAGCGGGGCGCCGGCGAAGGCCAGCGGCATCGGCCACCCCGCCTGCAGCATGAGCAGCGCCGCGCCGTAGGCGCCCAGGCCGAACGCCGCGGCGTGACCGAACGAGACCATGCCGCCGGCGCCCATCAGCAGGTGGAGGCTGGCGGCGAACAGCGCGAACGCGAGCACCTCCACCAGCAGCCACAGCGCGAACGGGGGCAGGAGCGGCGGGATCACGACGAGCGCCGCGACCAGCGCGGCCACGAGGCCGCGGGGCACGCGCCCGCCGTCGGCGGCGAGCGTGGTCCCCGCCCCGGCCGCGTCCGGGCCGCCCGGGCGCCCGAGCAGCCCCCACGGGCGCACGATCAGGACCACCGCCATCACCACGAAGATCAGCACGAGCGAGGCCCGGGGCAGGACGAGGACGCCGAAGGCGTCGATGACGCCGATCAGGATCGCGGACAGGAGCGCGCCGAAGACCGATCCCATCCCGCCCACCACCACGACCACGAACGCCTCGGTGATGATCGCCGTGTCCATCACGGTGGTCAGCGCCTGGCGCGGCACCTGGAGCGCGCCCGCGAGCCCGGCCAGCACGGAGCCGAGGACGAAGACCGAGGTGAAGAGCGCCGCCTCGTTGACGCCGAGGACCGCCACCATCTCGCGGTCGAGGGTGGCCGCGCGGATCAGGATGCCGTAGCGCGTGCGGTAGAAGAGCGCCCAGAGGCCGAGGGCCACCAGCGGCCCGAGGGCGATGAGCGCGAGATCGTAGGTGGGGAAGAGCTGGCCCGCGATCGGCACGGCGCCGGTGAGCCCCGGCGCCACGGGGCCCGTCAGGTTCTCCGTCCCCCACGCCCAGCGCACGAGGTCGGCGATGACGAGCACGAGCGCGAACGTGAGCAGGAGCTGGTAGAGCTCGGGCGCGCCGTACACGCGCCGCAGGAGCCCCACCTCCACGACCAGCCCGAGGAGCCCGACGAGCAGCGCGGCAGCGAGGCCAGCCGCGTAGAAGGACGCCCCGCCCAGCGACAGGCGCGCGGCCAGTGAGTACGTGAGGTAGGCCGCCAGCATGTAGAACGAGCCGTGGGCGAAGTTGACGATGCGGGTGACGCCGAAGATGAGCGAGAGGCCCGAGGCGATGAGGAACAGGACCATCGCGTGGGCCAGCCCCGAGAGGAGCTGGACGAGCAGCAGGGACGCGGACACCAGCCGAGGCTACGCGCGCGCCCCCGCACTTGACAAGACCCCGGGGCGACTGCCGCTGGGCCACTTCGAGTCCGAGCGCCGGCTTCGCCGGCGCAAGCTCCGGCGATCGATCATCTGGCACCGCTCGGCATCGAAGCGCGCGCCCGAGCGCCGGCTTCGCCGGCACCAGCGGCCGGGGGCAGGTTCGGAAGGGAGGCGGAGCGAGCTCCCTCCGAGGGACCTACCCGCCCCCGCGCATCTTCCTGATCTCCTCGTCCGAGGGCAGCACGCGCTCGCCCGGCACGTACTCGTGGTTGACCATGATCCCGACGCCGCGCTTGCGGTCGAGCTTCGTCGTGCCCACCCAGGCGCCCATGGTGGACTGGCCGTCGATCGCGCGGAACGTGATGGTGCCGATCGGCGTGGTCACGGGGAGGCCGCGGAACGCGGCGGAGAGCCGGTCGGCGTCGGGGTCCGGCCCCGCCCGGCGGAGCGCCTCGGCGATCGAGAGCACCGTGATGTAGCCGACGAGCGAGCCCAGCCGCGGCTCCCGGTCGGCGCGCTTCATGAAGCGCTCCACGAACTGCCGGTGCGCCGGCTGCCCGATGTCGTACCAGGGATAGCCGGTGACGAGCATGCCCTCGGGGGCCTCGGTCTTGAGCGGGTCGATGTACTCGGGCTCGCCCAGCAGGAGGCCCACGACGAACATCTTCTGGAACAGGCCCCGCTTCTCGGCCTCGCGCACGAAGGCGAGCCAGTCCGAGCCGAACAGCGACACGTAGAGCGCGTCCGGGCTCTGGTTCAGGATCGCAGTCACGTAGGGCCCCGGCTCGATCTTGCCGAGGGCCGGCCAGTGCTCGCCGACCACCTGCATCCCGGGCTCGAGCTCCTTCAGCCGGTCGCGGAAGGTCTCCCACGCGCGCTTGCCGTACTCGTAGTTCGGCCCGATGGCGGCCCAGCGGACGTGCTTGAGCCGCGCGGCCTTCTCGGCGAGCATGCGCCCCTGCTCGTACGTGTTGGGCCGCACGCGCACGACGTAGGGATGCCCCTTCGACCACGTGAGCGCCTCCGTCAGCGGCTCGGCGGCGACGTACATCACCTTGTGCTGGCGCGCCCAGTCCGAGATCGCGAGGCCGACGTTGGAGAGGAAGCCGCCGGCGAGCAGGGTCACCCGGTCGACCGCGACCAGCTCCTGGGCGTGCTTGATCGCCTCCGCCGGCTGGCCCCTGTCGTCGCGGAAGAGCACCTCGAGCGTGCGCCCGTGGACGCCGCCCTTCGCGTTGATCTCGTCGACGGCCATCTCGACCGCCTGCCGGTAAGGCAGCGTGAAGGGGGCCCCGATCCCGCTGTAGGAGTTGATCTCGCCGATCTTGATCGGCGCCTGGGTTCGCGCGGGGGGCACCGCGCCGAGCGCGAGGACGAGGCACGTCGCGGCCAGCGCGCAGCTCACCGAGGCCAGCGTCTCCTGACGTCGCACACCACCTCGCCCGAGCACCCGCGCCCCGCGTCCACGCATGCGGCCTCCCCGGATCGGGCGCGCCGGGCTCATCGCCCGTTCGCGCCCAGGATGCGCAGCGCCGCCTCGAGCGCCGCGGAGTTACTGGTGACGACGGGCCGGCCGAGCGCCCGCTCGATCGCCGGCTTGGCGTCGAAGGCGCGGAAGGTGCAGCACGCGACGAAGATCGCGTCGACCGGGGCGCCGCGGAACCGCTCTACCGCGCACGCGTGAATCTCCTCCGGCGTGACCCGCGCGATGGCGAGGCTGTCGGTGAGACCGAGGCCGTGGACGCGAGGCACCGCGATGCCGGCGGCCTCGAGGCTCGCCCGCACGCGGTCGGTCAGCTCCGCCACGTAGGGCGTGAGCAGCGCGACGGCCCGCGCGCCCAGCCGCTCGAGCGCCTCCCGCGCGGCGGCGAGCGTGCTCACCGTGGGGGCCCCGGTCTCCTCCGCGATCCGCGCGCACAGCTCCGCGTCGTAGCCGGCTCCCCGGAGCGCGCCCGCCGAGGTGCAGGAGAAGACCACGACGTCGGGGCGGACGGTGGCCAGGTCGCGGGCGGCGGGCAGCGCGTGCTCGTCGAGCATCCGGACCTCGTCCGGCTCCGTGGTGCCGACGAGCCGCATGCGGGCGGCGTGCACGCTGACGTCGTCCGGCACCCGGCGGTAGAAGTCCACCTCCTGCACGGTGCCGGACGAGGGCAGGAGCAATCCGAGCCGCTTCGTCGTCATGGCGTGCCCTTCTGTATACCGCGCATCGCTCACAGTCAAGCTCGGCGCCTCGGGGCGCCAGCCCCGGCGGATCGAGCGTCTCCGCGCCTGGCATATCGTGTGCAGCGGCTGACCGCCCAACGTGAGGGCGTCTCACGATACCCCTGCGGGGGTCAGGCCCAGTTCTCCGTCTCGAGCCCCACGACACGCGCAAAGTGCTTCGTATTGTTCGTGACGACCGTCAGCCGTAAGGACAGGGCATGAGCCGCCATGAGGGTGTCAACCGTGCCGATCGGCTCGCCCGCGCCGAGCCAGTGCGCCGGCGACCGTGGCGAAGCGACCGGCAGCGGACTGATCGAAGGCGACCTCGATGGTCTCCACAAACGTGCTGATCAGGCGGTGAAGTTTCCGCGATCTCCTTGCCTCGGCACCGTAGCGCAGCTCCGCGAGAGTGATGGAGCGGATGCAGATCTCCGAGGGGCGGTGTTCCAGCAGATGTGCCGCAACCCGGCCCTGGCCACGGAGGGCAAAGCTCACCGTGTCCGTGTCGAGCATGTACTGTGGAATCAGGCAAACGGGTCACGCAGGTCCCGGACGCGCTCCTGCTTTGGGCGGGGGATCTTCCCAGGCCAGGCACCCAGGCAAGCGCGGAGCTTGTCCGGCCACTCATTCGCCGCCTCGAGGATGACGCGACGGCCTTCACGACGCACCAAAACCTCGCCCTGAGCAGTGAACCGGCACTCCTTGGGGAGCCGGACCGCCTGACTGCCGCCGTTCTGGAAGAGTTTCGCGCGAGCAGTTTTCATGGCGTCAGTCTCGACTTGTGTCTATACAGGGTCAAGTTGCGAACGCTGGCTCTTGTCCGCCGAACGTTCGCGCTCAGCGGACGGGGCGAGCATCGCGAGCCCCGGGCCGCTGGAGCGCGTAGTTCGGGGCCTCAGTTGCTCGGCAATGCGCTCCCAGCGGGCACGATACTCCTCAATGGTCCATAAGTGCGAGTAGTTGTTCGGGGGGACGTTCACCGCACGCACCCGACTGTCTTTGTGCTGGCGCCCGTGCATCCCGGGTGCGGCGAGCCAACGCTTGTGAAAGCTCGAGACGTTGCGGGCCATATCGGCGGCAGGAATAATGAAGTACTCGAAAGGCGCGGCGGATTTAGGCAATGGCATGCCAGCGAGCACCCAGAAGAAGCGAGGACCAAAGGGCCGTTCGGCCTTTATGCCCACGCTGCACGTCTTCGT
>JACQCN010000183.1 GCA_016201575.1 Candidatus Rokuibacteriota bacterium
CCATTATTCACGACCGGCGATGGCGCGACCGGGCGGGTGGCGCAGGGTGCAGCCCCCGCGGGGCCGCGCGCAGTGGGCCCCCCTCGTCCCGTCCGCCGCGCGCCGCGCGGCGTTCGGGCGAGTGGGTGACGGAGCCGGACCCGCGGGGGCGGCGCCCTGCGCCAGGACCCGCCCGCCACCCGCGACTACCGTTCGCGAATAATGCAGGCTAGTAGGATGTTACCGAGCGGGAATCATCGCGCCATTTGCGATGTAACCTTCTGCGGCCCCTTGGGCCGAGGAGGGTTCCGGCATGAGTGCCGAAGCGAGACGGGAGTACTTCAAGGCGATCTATCCGCGCTACCGCCAGGCGGGGCGCCGGGAGAAGAGCCGGATCTTGGATGAGTTCTGTCGCGTGGCGGGCTACCGCCGCAAGTACGCCGTCCGGCTGCTCAACGGCTGGCGCCGGTCGCCGCGCCACGCCGCCGTCGGCGGCGCGCGGTGACGTATGGCCCGGCCGTGGTCGAGGCTCTCCGCGCGATCTGGGAGGCGGCCGGCTACCCGTGGTCGGTCCGCCTCTAGACTACTTCCCGGTGCAAAAATGATCGGCGCTGCACGCGGATTATCGGCAAGGCAGGGACCCCGTTCCGCCTTTCTGCTCTGTTTCTCGCTTCCTCTCTGCCGATCACCGCTTCGCTCTGCACGGCCGAGCGCCGGGGCCGGCCCGCGCCAGGACGCGCAGGTTATTCGCGATTACGCCGAGGCCGACCCACCGTTCCATCCCGCGTGGCCCGCGATACCGACAGCGCCGGAGCCCGTGGCAGCGCTTGAGGACACTGATTCGGCCCTCACAGCCGGTGCGCCAACGCAACGCCTGGCGGAACCAGCGCGGGCGCGGCGGCGGGGGATTCGCCGTCGACGTGGGGCGCCCGCGTGGTCGGGGCAGCGCCACCTTGTCCACGCCGAGTTCCGTGGCGACGCGCTCGTTCGCGGCCGACGCAAACCCGCCATCGGCGACCGCCAACTTCGGCGGCCGGCCGAACAGCTCCTGATGTTTGATCAGCGCCGGTTCCCACAGCGCCTGGTCCGGCACGCGCGTCGGGCACACCGTGTAATCGGTGATGAGTCCGGCTTCGGCTTCCTGGATCTTGACCAGCTTGCCGAACTCCGTGGGCTTCGTGGCCTTGCCCTTGCGAATGGCTTCGGTCTGCGGCTCGAAGATGCTCAGCAGTTTGTCGGGATAATGGGTGTCGCCCTTGAGCACGCGGGCGCGCGTCTGCGCGAGCACTCGGCGGACCAGGCCGACCGTCTCGCCCACCTGATCGCGCAGGGCTTGCACGCCGAGGTCCACCGTCTCGGCGACCGTCTCGCTCACGGTCTCCGCCTGGCGCACTGTCGCCCGGGTGATCGCCATGACCTCGCGGTAGAGCTGGGTCATCCGCGCTTTCGTGTGCTCCCGGACCGCGGCCCCCGTGCGCGCCGTGGCCTTCCGGCTGCGCTGGGTGATCTCGAAGACGCGTCGGGCCAGGCTCCGGGTCCGATCCCGGACCTCGAGCCCGGCGTCGGCCACCTCCGCGCGAATCCGATGCATCGTGCGGGTGAGCACCCGCACGCCGTCGGCGAGCAACGAGCTGTCGGTGGGATAGTGGACGTTGGTCTCGACGACCGTGGGGTCGACCCGCAGCCGATGGCCACGGACTCCCCGCCGCTCGCGAGCCAAGCGGACGAGGCGCGCCACGATGTCCTTGAGCACCTCCGGCCCGAGCAGGGCGGCCAGGCGGATCAGCGTCTTGGCATCCGGCACCCGCTCACAGTCGATGCGGCAGAAGGCGCGGTAGACCAAGCTGCCGCGGACTTCGCGCTCGCACTCGGCGAAGCTCCACTCGTAGAGGTGCTTGAGGACCAGCATCCGGAGGACCACCACGACGGGCGTGCCGAGCCGGCCGCGGCTCCCGCTCTTCGGCCGGCGGCGCCGGAGCACGGCGTCGACGAGGTCGACGATGTCCTCATCGTCGAGGACGGCATCGATCTCGCGCAGTTCGTCGTCCCAGAGCTTGTCGCCGTCGGGCAACAGGACCTCGAAGACGCTGCGTTGCGCGTAGGTGCGTCGGACCATGGCTCCTCCGCTACGGCCGGCCGCGTCCGCGGCGTGGTCGTCGGGCTGCCCAGAGCTGCTCCCGGTGCAGGTCCCCGAGCACCCGCACCATCTGCTGCACCTCCTGCCACGCCGCGACGCCGGCGCGGATCTCGGCCTGGAGCGCCTGCGGAACGTAAAAGGCCTGGGTCCGGCCGTCGGGGCCCCGGAAGCTCAGCGAGAGATGCGGCCCGTGCTTGGGGCCGTCCGCACAGTGGCACCCGGGCCGACCGCAGCGGCGGTAGGTCTCGGCCAGCGTGCCGAACACGACGCGGGGGGCCAGCCGGTTCAGTCGGCGAAGGAGGGCGGCCCGCGAGGTGCAAGAGAGGTGAGTCACTGATGACATCAGTGACGACGATCCCACATCCCGCCGCGGTCCGTCAACGAAAAACTACACATTCGGCCAGATTCACGGCGGGGTCGGCCGCGAAAAATCGGGCCGGACGCGCGGTGTTTTGCACCGGGAAGTAGCTAGGCTTTCAGGCGCAGCACGTTGAAGGCCGTGATGGGACGGTGAAAGCCCTTGAGCGAGAGCTCACCGACACGCTCCGCCTCCAGCAAATCCTCGGTGGTCGCCAGGACGTCGTACACAGTGAAGGGATTCCCCGTATTCACGAGGCCGCCACTCGCGTCGCACGGGGGAGAAGATCCTTGATCAGGTCCAGTCGCTTCGCCTGGAGTTGGTCGCCGAGGAACGACAGGCCCGTGATGTTGCCGCCCGGATGCGCGAGACCGGCGACCAATCCGGACGCCACCGCATCGCCAACTGCCGCAACGAGGAATCCCGGGGAGAGATCGTCCTTGAGTTCGGCCGCGCGCTCACGGCGCCTCCAGCAAGACCACGCCTCCCGCGGTCATGCGGTCGATGGTCGCCGCGGCGGCTCGGTACTCGGTCTCCGTGTAGAGATGCGGCTCGAGCCCGGGGAGGGCGATCGTGCGCCGCGCCAAGGCGTACGCGTCGGGCCGTGGCGCTCCCCGGTAGACGATGAGCAGGTCGACGTCGCTGGCGACCGTCTGCCTGCCCTTGGCCCAGGAGCCGAAGAGCACCACCCGCCGGAGCGGCAGGATCCCCGCGAGACGTGGCAGTCGCTCACGGAGCGTCTCGACCAGCGCGGCCCTATGGAGCTTCGGATAGAAGACGCGTACTGAACTCGATGACCTGGCTGGCATGCTCGATCAGTCTCACTGCCTCGGCCCGGGTGTACAGAGTCCGCGGAGCCCCGGACGGGTGTGCATTCGGATAGCGGGTCGGGATGTACGCCTTGTCGAGCTCGAGAGCCGCGTCGTGCAGCGTCTCCGGCACCGGGTGGCGGTTCGAGAGCTCGGTCAGCAGATCCGCGACCGAGTGGCCCCACGCCTCGGCGCCCAGCCGCTGGAAGACCGCCTTGACCGCCTTCTCGGCCGACTGCTGAGCCGAGAAGCAGGCCCAATCGTAGAATCCGCCCTGGAGGTCGTTTCTGGCGTGCTCCAGATCTCCCCGCGCCTGGTCCAGCCAGTCCCGGCTGCGCTCGGCCACGAGGCCGATCTTACCCGATCCGGCCCGATGGGCGTCCGCCTTCGTGCTCTGCCCACCTGGTGTGAATCTGCCGCGCACGTCGCCTGGCTGGACACGCGCAGGGCTGGAGCAACTCGACGCCCTGCTACTGATCGAAGACGGCTCCGGAACTCGGACAGCCTCGGCGTGAATTGATCGGCACTTGCTTGGCTGATCGGCAAGCAGTGCCCCACGGGGCCTCGAACCCCGCGTTTCTCGGCGCGAGGAATTGGAGTACCCTGACCCCGGCTCATGGGACTGACCTGGCCGCTTCCACCGACCCGTGGGTGACCTTGCCCGCTCCCCGAGCCCCCGCCGCGTGGTGGTCGCCCTCGGGGGAAACGCGATCCTGCGGGGCAAGCAGCTCAACAGCTACGCCGACCAGTTCGAGAACGTGCGCCGCACGTCCCGCCAGATGGCGCAGCTCGTCGCCGCCGGGTACCAGCTCGTCCTCACCCACGGCAACGGCCCCCAGGTCGGCAACCTCCTGATCCAGAACGAGGCCGCCGCGGATCTCGTGCCGCCCGTGCCGCTCGACGTGTGCGGCGCCGAGACCCAGGGCCAGATCGGGTACATGATCCAGCAGTCCCTGCGCAACGAGCTGACCGCGCTCGGCCTCACGCGCCCCGTCGTCACCCTGGTCACGCAGGTGCTGGTGGACGCCGACGACCCCGCCTTCGCCGCGCCCACGAAGCCGGTGGGACCGTTCTTCCCGCGCGACGTCGCGGAGCAGCGGATGCGGACGAAGGGGGAGACCTGGACGGAGATCGACGCCCGCGGCTGGCGCAAGCTCGTGTGCTCGCCGCAGCCAAGCGGCATCGTGGAGGCCGACGCGATCCACATCATGGTCGACGCGGGGGCGGTCGTGGTGGCGGGCGGCGGCGGCGGGGTGCCGGTGCGGCGGCGGCCCGACGGGCGCCTCCAGGGCCTCGAGGTCGTCGTCGACAAGGACCTCGCCGCCTACCGCCTGGCGCTCGAGGTGGGCGCCGAGGCCTTGCTCGTGCTCACCGACGTGCCGGGCGTGGCGGTGGACTTCGGCAAGCCGACGCAGCGCTTCCTCCGGCGGGTCACGCTGGCGGAGCTGGAGGACCACCTCGTGCGCGAGCCGTTCTCGGCGGGGAGCATGGGCCCCAAGGTTCGCGCCGCGTACCGCTTCGTCCACGACGGCGGCCGGCAGGCGACGATCTGCGCGCTCGAGGACGCGCTGGCCGGGCTCCGCGGCGACGCGGGCACCGTGGTGGAGCGCGCGGAAGGAGGCCGGAGATGACCACGCGCCTGACCGTCGACGCCGAGCCCTACGAGTTCACGTTCGAGCCGGCCCGCACCGCGCTCCTCGTCATCGACATGCAGCGGGACTTCGTCGACCCCGGGGGCTTCGGGGAGCTGCTGGGCAACGACGTCGCGCCGCTCCGGCGGGCGGTGGCGCCGACGCGCCGCGTCCTCGACGCCTTCCGCCGGGCGGGCCTCACGGTCGTTCACACGCGCGAGGGGCACCGGCCCGACCTCTCCGACTGCCCGCCCTCCAAGCGCGCGCGCGGGCGGCTCCCGGTGGGCATCGGGGACAAGGGGCCCATGGGCCGCGTCCTCGTGCGGGGCGAGTACGGCCACGACATCGTGGACGAGCTCCGGCCGCGGCCGAGCGAGCCCGTGATCGACAAGCCGGGCAAGGGCGCGTTCTACGCGACGGACCTCGAGCTGGTGCTCAAGGACCAGGGGATCCAGAGCCTGGTCGTCACGGGCGTGACGACCGAGGTGTGCGTCCACACGACCGTGCGCGAGGCCAACGACCGCGGCTACGAGTGCCTCGTGCTGGAGGACTGCGTCGCCTCCTACTTCCCGGCGTTCCAGGCGGCGGCGCTGGCGATGATCACGGCGCAGGGCGGGATCTTCGGCTGGGTGGCGACGTCGGAGCGGCTCCTGAAGGTTATCGACGGGCTGCCCGCGCAGGCCTGATGCGTCAGCGTGGGGGCGACGCGCGCCCGGCGACGTAGGCGCGCCAGCCGCCGTACGCCGTGATCTCGCGCTGGCCCTCGCAGAGGATCGGCTCCCCGAGCACGCCCAGGACCTCTTCGCCGTCGTCGAGCCGCACCTTGCCGACGCAGAGGCCCGGCGGCTCCTGCCGGAGAAGCGTCGCGACGCCGGCGGCGGGGACGGCCCACACCTCGACGGCCACGGCGGCGCCGCCGCGGGCCACGCGGAGCATCGCGGGGTGACGGTCGTCGATCGACCAGAGCCGGTACACCGGCGCGGTCTTCGCCTCCCGGACGAACCGCGCGCCGGCGGCCAGGAGGTTGCCGCTCAGCTCGAGGCCGCGCATGAGGGTGCCGTTGACGGCGAGGAGGACGTCCACGGCGGCGGGCTACGGCTCGACGATGATGAGGCCCTTCATGGGCGGGTGCGGCCCGCACGCGTAGGGCACCTCGCCGGGCTTCGTGAAGACGATGATGTTGGCGCTCCCCGGCATCAGCGTGCCCGTGTGAAACGAGCGGTCCACCGCCACCGCGCTGTGCTCGATCCCGGTCATGTTGGTCCAGCGCACGCAGTCGCCGGCGTGGACGGTCAGCTCCCGCGGCTTGAACCCCTTCGCGCCCTTGAAGGTGATCTCGACCTGGTAGACGGTCTTGCAGTCCTCGGCGCGGGCCGCGCCGGCGCCGGCGATGAGGCCGGCGAGCGCGGCGCCGAGGATCACGGCGGAGACCCGCATCGGGTCAGTCGTCCCAGGGGCTGTGCACCACCGGCGGCGGGAGCCAGATCTTCTTGTACTCCTTCTGCAGCTCGTGCTCCTTGTTGATCTCGTCCCGCGTGCTGAGCTTGGCGTACTTCGCCTCGGTGGGGCTGGAGAAGTTGTAGCGGTTCAGGTTCGGGGCCGAGATCAGCTTCGTGACCGGCCCCTGGCAGGCCGGGCAGGTCTGAAGCGGCGGATCCTTCATGCCCTGCCGCACCTCGTAGATGGTCAGGCACGGCTCGCACTGGTACTCGTGGACAGGCATCCGGTCCTCCTTCCCTTCGCCGGAGGGGGCCGCGACGGCCCCCTCCGGTACCTCCCCCACGGGAGTTGCGCCCGCGCAGCCGGCGCTCGAATGGAACCGGCTGGACAGACACGGGTGGCCGGCAAAGAGTGCCGGCCACCCGTCCTCAATCGACCTCGCCCTGTTCGAGCGCCGGCTCGGCCGGCGCAACTGCGTTCTGGGCGAGGTACCGGAGGGGGCCTCGGCGGCCCCCTCCGGTCTGGTCGAGGCCCCTCCGAATGGACTATGCCGCCGCGATGCGGGGCTTGTCCTCCGGGACGGCGCTCATCTTGGGGTTCTTCAGGTTCCAGAGGCGCGCGGCGTTGAGACCGAGCACCTTGGCCTTGATCTCGTCGGTGAGCTGCGGATAGCCGTGGCCCTCGACGAGCTGGTCCGGGATCCGGAACTTGCGGAAGGCCTCGATCTGCCACTGCGGGTTGCCCCACAGCGCCGAGTCGGTGCCCCACAGCACGTAGTCCGTGCCGAGGTCCCGCAGGAGCGTGCCGAGCACGTGGGCACACTCGAGCGGGCGGTTCGACACCGTCGCCGCGAAGGTGGACCCGAGCTCGGAGTACATGTTCTTCCGCTGCGGCTTGAAGCCCTTCATCGCCGCCAGCTCGCCCTGGTATGGCCAGGCGGAATGGAAGGCGATGAAGTTGAGGTCCAGGAAGTCGTCGCACACCGCGTCGAAGTCCTCGGCGTGGGCGTAGCGGGCCATGAACTGGCCGAACGGGATGCCCTTGTGGCAGCCGACGTTCTTGATCCCGAGCTTGCGGCACTTCTCCCAGATCGGGTACGCGAGCTTCTGGTCGTCCATCCACCACCCACGCTGCGGCGTGGAGTCGAACGTGTAGAGCTTGAGGCCGGCAATCTTGTAGTCCTCCACGAACATCTGGAGACGGTCCAGCGTCTCGCCCAGCCCCTGGTTCGGGGTGAGGCCGCCGCCCATCATGACCGTGCGGTCGGGCCAGCGCTGCTTCACCTCGGCCTGCTCCTCGATCGGCACCATGTCCTTCCCGCCGTAGTCCTCGCGGAAGCCGAAGGGGTTGAAGATCGCGATCGTGGTGTCGCTCCCCTCCAGGATCAGCTTCCCGAAGTTCTCGACGGTCATGTCCTTGGTGCCGTTCTCGAGACCCATGGCCTTGCCGAGGTCGTCGAGCAGCTGGACGAACCACATGCCCCTCTCGGTCGTGTTCACGCCCGGGATGTAGCCGTCCTTGCGGATGCAGATGTGCGTGTGCTGGTCGACGACGAAGTCCGTCGCCACCTTGCGGATGCCGTTGATCTCCGTGGCCGCGACCGGCTCGACGGCCTCGGCCTCCGAGACGTCGAAGAACTTCATCCCGGTGACCTTGTTGACGGCGAGCATGGCGGCCGCGAAGCCCGACGCGGTGCCGAGGAAGCCGCGGCGCGACATGCCGGCCTTCTGGGCGCACTCGTCGATGTGCGGGCTGATCCGGTCGCCCATGTGCCCGCCGAGGAAGAACGCCGTGCCCTGCTCCTGCGGGGTCATCGGGCCGGTCGTGGTGCGTTTGAACCCTTTGAAGTGCTCGAAGACGTTGAACTCCATGCCTGCCTCCCTCTGCGATCAGGTGAGGTTCACTATCGAGGAACCGGGTGTCCGCCCCCCCCTTCCGGCGACGGTATGGATGCACTAACTAGTCCGACCCCCGGCGGAAGTCAAGGCCGAAAAATCTGCGCCACGGCGGGGCGATCCTGCCGTATGGTTTCTGGTGCGTTCGGACACAAACCCCTCTCGGAGGCGACCGATGATCAAGCCCTACACGGCGGTCGGGCTGATCCCCACCGTCCGCGGCATCCGGAAGCGGAAGGACATCAAGATCAACCTCGAGCACCTCTCCCACCTGGTGAAGGCGGCCTCCTGGCTCTCGAGCCTGGACCTGCCCGTCCGGCTCATCGCCTTCCCCGAGGGCGCCCTCCAGGGGTTCAACGACGAGGTGCTCGACCTGGACCACGCGGCCTTCGCCCGCGAGGGCGCCATCGACATCCCGGGCGAGGAGACGGACGTCCTCGGGAAGATCGCCCGCGAGTACGACGCCTTCATCATCGCGCAGGCCAAGGCGCGGCATCCCGACTGGAAGGACCGCTTCTTCAACGTGGGGTTCGTCATCGACCCGAAGGGCCGCGTCGTCCTCACCCACCACAAGGTCTCGCCGCTCTTCCCGGTCGAGCACTCGGTCTGCCCGCACGACGTCTACGACTGGTGGATCAAGAAGTACGGGCGCACGCTCGACGCCTTCTGGCCCGTGGCCGACACCGAGATCGGCCGGCTCGGCATCATGATGGC
>JACQCN010000005.1 GCA_016201575.1 Candidatus Rokuibacteriota bacterium
GTAGCCGACGAACGCCCGCTCCTTGAGGCGCAGGATCTCCTCGGGGGCGAGCAACGGATGCCGCACGACCGGGGTATAGCAGTCGAACTTCTCCCAGTCGTCAACGGCTATGTCACCCTTCACGCGCTCGTAGAGCGCCGTCCCCGGGAAGGGCGTGTACACGAAGAACTGCGCCACGTGGGAGTTGAGGCGCTTGGCATACCCGATCGTCGCCTCGATCGATTCCCGGGTGTCCTCGGGGAACCCGAGGACGTAGAACACGGTGGCGCGGATGCCGAGGCGGTCGCAGGCGGCAAGGATCCGCTCCTGGTGCTCGACGGGGATCGGCTTGCGGGCAACCCCCTTCAGGACCGCCTCGCTGGCCGACTCCACCGCCACGTTGATGACCCGCAGGCCGGCATCGCGCAGGAGGCCGAGGAGCTCGACGTCGAGACAGTCCATGCGGGTCTCACACGCCCACCGGAAGCGGTAGTCCCGCCGCATCATGCCCTCCACGAGGTCCACCACGCGTCGCCGGCTCAGCGTGAAGATGGGGTCGCGGAAGAGGAACGCCCGCAGGCCGTGGCGGGCGCGGAGGTACGCCAGCTCGTCGAGGACGTTGTCGACGGAACGAGGCCGCCACTTGATGATCTCGTAGGGGCAGTACTCGCAGGTGTAGGGGCAGCCCCGGCTGGAGAGGACGGGCAGGAAGGGGCGCTGCCGCAGGGCCGGGAAGTAGGAGTACGAGTGAACGGGGAAGCACGACCAGTCGGGGAAGGGCAGGCGGTCGAGGTCCTTGACATCAGGGCTATCGACCAGCCCCTCGAAGGGCCCCGTGAAGAGAACGCGGGCCCGGGTCTCCGCCCGGTAGCGGCGGGCGATGGCGAGGTCCACCCCGTGGTCGACCATGGTCGCGTAGACGAGGGCGAGGTCGGCGTCGGGAACGACGCCGTTCGTGTAGCACACCTCGTGGCCGGCGCGCGCGAAGATCGCGGCCAGGTACCCGAATGACATGATCGGGAGCCGCTCCCCCCACCGCTTCACCCACTCGATGGCGCGGGCGGGCAGCGAATCGCCCACCTTGAACGCCCACCCGTAGCCGCCCATGAAGTCTTTGTTGACGCACTCGTGGCGGGGCGAGACCGTCTCGACGAGGGCGACCTTCACGGCGCGGCCGCCCCCGCGTCCACACGCGCCCCCCGGGACGGCGCCCCCGCCCCCCGCGCGTGCGTGAGGCGGAACACGGTCTCCCGGACCCACATCTCGCTCCGCGACTCCTGCCGGGGGCGGAAGGCGTTGATGCACGTGCGCACGAAGCGCCAGGGCCGCGCCACGAAGCTCACGGCGTAGAAGAGCAGCAGCCCCGCCGTGCGGTACCACCCGAGAGCCCGGTCGCCGATGCCCTCGGCCGCGGACACCGTGTGGAAGAGGTCGGTGTAGCTGGCCAGCGAGTAGAAGTACCGGTCGTCGAGGGCGGCGAGCCGGCCGCGCCGGCGCATGTCCTCGAACAGCTCCGACCCCGGGTAGGGCGAGAAGGGCGAAATGGAGATGTCGTGGACGCCGAGGAGCGCCATGGCCACGATGAACCGCATCGACTCCAGGACCTCCTTGTGGGTCTCGTCGGGGAAGCCGAGGATGATGTTCGCCTTCACGTTGATACCCGTGCGTACGGCCGCCCGCATGGACGCCTTCATGCGGCCGAGGTCGATCTTTTTCTTGATCCGCCGGAGGACGCCCGCCGACCCGCTCTCCGGCGCGTAACTGATGTTCCGGCAACCGGCCGCGTAGAGGAGCCGGGCGACCTCGGCGTCGATCGCCTCCGAGCGAGTACCGCTCGGGAGCTGCCAGGTCACAGAAAGCCCGCCGTCGAGCATGCGCCGGCAGAAGTCGACGATCCACTCCCGCTTGACGATGGCGGTGAGATCGTAGAAGTCGAAGTTCTCCGCCCGGTACCGCGCCACGTACCCGCGCATCTCCTCGATGACGGCGCCGGGGTCCCGAGCCACCCACCGGGTCGTCCACATGACGGGGTTCGAGCAGAACGTGCACTGGTAGGGACAACCGCGGGTGGCGAGGAGGGGGATACTGCGCCCACGGTTGACCCCGAAGCCCAGCTCATTGTCCAGGTACCGCTCAAGGGGCACGAGGTCCCAGGCGGGCGGCGGGATGTCATCGATGCGGCGGATGCGGGCCCGGGCCGGCGTCCGCACGGTCTGGCCCCCGTGCCGGAGCGCGAGACCGGGGACCGCGAGCGACACCCGGCCTTCGTCGAGGGCGCGGGCGAGCTCGACCATGGTCTCCTCGCCCTCGCCGAGCACGCAGTAGTCGAGGCCCGCGCAGCTCTCGAGGCTGAACTCGGGGAGGGCGGTCACGTGCTCGCCCCCCGCCACGATGGGGACGCCGGGGAAGGCGCGGCGCAGACGCGCGATGACCTCGCGCATGAGCGGCCATTCGTGGGAGAACATGCATGACACCCCGAGCACCTCGGTGTCGGGGTGGACCCGGGCTGCGATCTCGTCGGCGCCGAGGCCGTGCACGAGCAGGCGCTCGTTGGCGGCGGGGCGCATCTGCGACACAGCCTCCCCCACGGCGTCGATGATCCGTACCTCGTGACCGGCCTCCCGCAGGGCCGCCGCGACGTAGGCGAGACCGAGGGGCGGGCACGTCGGCGTGCAATGCCCCCACTTCGCCTGCAGCGTGGGCGGGCGGACGAGGGTCACGAACGCCAGGGGCGGCCTCCTTCCCGGCCGGAGCCTTCCCCACCCGCCTCCGCCCGCAGGAATTCGGGGGCGTCGGAGGTCGCCCACTCCGCGAAGGCGCGTAGGTCGGCCTCCTCCTCCACCTCGGGCGCGCTCCCGGCGGGGACCACCACGTTATGGTCCAGCGGGTGCGCGAGGTCGTCGAAGAGCGCATAGACGATCTCGAACGTCGTGAACGGGCAGGGCCGGAGCCGGAAGAAGGCGTAGGTATGGCGCTGGGCGAGCTCCATCTCCCCCGCCGTGAGCCGCGGCTGCTCTCGGAGCCGGGCGGTCCTGTCGATGTCCATGGAGTACTCGGCCTTCATGAGGAAGGCGCGGGGGTCGTTGCCAGCTCTCCGAAGTACTGGCAGGGCCGGCCCTCGCGCGCGGCCCTCTGGCGGCCGTGCTTCTTGAGGCGTGGGTCAGCACGAAGCGCTTGACCTCGCGACGTTGGACCTCCCAGGATCACCGTGCTCCGGACCTCCGCCGGACGCTACATGCCTCGGGATCCGAGACCGCATTCGGTTCCCCCTCGGTCCTTCACGATCCACCGCCACCCGCCTCACTGATCATCGCTATCCGCCCGGGCATCGATGACTAGAACCTCGATACCTTAGCAGAATGAAACGGATTTTAGCAGAGTAAAATGGCGGGGTGCGCCGACTCGCCAAGTTTGTCGCGGTCACGCTCCTCTTCTCCGCGGCGTACTCCTTGTGGCCACTCTACCAGGACAACCAGTACCTCTATTTCGTCCGGGGCAGTGCCCGAGCCGACCGGGGGTACCTCGCTCACGACTGGTTCGTGCAGGCCAGGGACCCGTTCCCCGTGGTCTCCGCGCTGGTGTGGGCCACCTATCGCTTCCTGCCGGAAGCCGCCTTCCTGCTCTATCAGGCCCTCCTCCTCGGCCTGTACGCAGCGGCCGCGCTCGGCATCGGGCGCGTAGTGTACGGGCTCGACCGCGACAGACAAAAGCACGTCGCGTTCGCTGCCCTGCTGCTGGCCGCTCACTCAGGCGTTCTGGCCGAGGCCATGGCGCGCCTGGCCGGGCTCGACATCAACGCCGCGCCGCTGATCCAGTCGGGCTTCGGGGGCAATCATCATCGGGCGGGCGGTGGCCCTGGCCGCAATCGTCGGGGCTGGGTTCGGGATTGCCGCCATGTACGTGTACCCGAGCTTCCGCCCGACCTCCGCCGAGGCGGCTCGGCAGGCCATGGACATCATGTTCAGGTTTCGCATCCCCCACCACACGATGGTGACGAGGTGGTTCCCACTGCCCACCGCCGTGAAATTCGTGGTCATCCTGGCCGGGCTGGCTGTCACCTGGCGGCGCCCGCGGGTGTGCGCGATCCTTGCCATTCCGTTGGCCATCGGTCTCGGTCTGACGATCGTGCAGATCGTCACCGGCAGCGAGTTTCTGGGCTTGGTCTATCCGTGGCGCGTCGGCGTGGTCCTCGTCCCCCTGTCCGCCACCCTTCTGATCGCCTGGTCGCTAGACCGCCTATGGCCGAGTCTCTCACGGGGCGCGGCCCGGCTGGTGGTCTGGTCGAGCGGCCTGCTGGCCATCGTCGCGGTGGTCACCGGTGGGCTCCTCACCGCCGCCCACTTCGCGGCCGCCGCCGGCAATCCGGCGCTGCCGATGATGAAGTTCGTCGAGCGCACCAAGTCGCCGGGCGACGTCTATTTGATCCCGCCGAATCTGGAGGAGTTCCGGTTCTCCGCGGGCGCGCCAACCGTGGTGGACTTCAAGGCGGTCGCGATCAAGGACACCGAGGTCCTGGAATGGTACTCGCGGATCCGCGCCGTGGAGCCGGTCTATCGCACCGGAGTGCTCGACTGCCCGACCCTGGGCGGGTTCAAGGCGCGCTATGGCGTGACCCACGTGGTGTGGCCGGGCTCCGATCCGAGTGGTCTCTGTCCGGAGCTGCGGCCCGTGTACCGTGACGCGGGATTCGCCGTCTATCGCGTCGCCGAGCGCTAGGGCGTCAGCCAGTCGCGCAGACGGCGGAAGACGTTTCCGTGCCCCCGCGGTTTCAGCTTGCCAGAGGATCAGGCCGCCGAACGATCAGAGGCCGAGCGGGGCCAGGCGCGTGGCCGTGGGCACGCCCTCGGCGTCCCATCCGCGCAAGCGACAGTTTTCATCGAGCATCCCCTGGAGCTCCTCGGGCGGGCAGTACATGCCCTTCGACGGCCCGTCGGGAATCGGCTCGTGCATGACGCGCCAGGGCAGGACGTCGGCGCTCCGCCGCACGCCCTCTCGGACGTTGAACATCCGCTTCAGGTTCACGATGCGCTCCCCCACCTGCTCCAGCTCCTCGACCGTCACGTCCCATCCGGTGTACGAGGAACTGCGGATCGAGGCTCATCCTGGCGCACACCCGCTCGGGGGGCAGCCCCCGGCCCTGCCCCGCCCGTCGTCACGCCCGTCTCCAGCCCCTGAGCGACCGGCCGCTCCGAGCGGGGAACCGGCAGACCCGTCGTTTCCTGGGCGACCGACCTTCCTACCCCTGCTTGACCGCTGTCGGGTCGCGTCATCCTTGACCGCGCCCTTGCCGCTGAGTAGGATCGCCTGCAGGTCGGGCAGGCCTTTCTGTCCCGCCGAACAGGGTTGTCGGCGCTGTGCTGAGAAGGGAAGCGGGCTGCTGGGAAAGGTAGCGGGCGAGCTTCGGAGATGGGACGTTACGTTGCGTCTATACTGGCCTCGGGCCCGGCCTCCGGAACCCCGTTGCCTCCTGGACCCCGTTAATGATGGCTACGCGCTCTATATCGTTGTCGGCTATCACCCGCTCTACGGCATCTTCACCAACCTGGTGGTGACCAGTCTGGTCGTGTTGACGGGAACGTTGCTGGTCCCCCGCATCTGGGGGCGGGCCGGGGCCCGGTTCGCCGCCGGCCTCATCGCATTCTGGCATTCGGGATGCTGGCTCTGCGTGAGTGGGAAGGCGCGTGGTGGAAGGTCTGCAGCTTGGCGGCGGCCCGGACCGGACTCGACTATTTGAGCGAGTATTTCGCGAAGCAGGTGGATCGGGAGATGGCCCGGCTGAGCCAGCAGGATCGCCAGCTACGGAGGCGGCTCGATCATCGACAAGGACGTCGTGTTCACCGACGTCATGTCGGTCATCCGCTACGTGCCGAAGGCCCTGCTCAACGCGACCCTGATGCCCAACCCGTTCACGCGATTCGCGACGCCCGGCCCGACCGGACAGCTGCGGACGTTCTCGATGGTGGAGGTTGCGCTGACGGCGGGGGTGCTGGTCCTGGCCGCGTGGCGGCTGCCGGTGGCGCAACGGCTGGCGCCGTCGCTCACGGTCTGCGTCCTTCTCTATGCGTTCATCGTGGCGGTGGTCCTGGGCCTGATCGTCCCGCAAGTGGGGCTGCTCTTTCGGTTCCGCCTCGGATTCGTGCTGCCGCTCTGCCTGCTCGCAATACCGGTTGGCGGCGGGCGTGGCGAGACCCGGCGATGAAGCGGCGTCTGCTGAAGTATCTCGTCTGTCCAGCGTGCTACGAGGGCCTGGACCTCATGACCCTGGCGGCATCGGCGAGCAACGAAATCGTCGACGGCAGCCACCACTGCGCGAGGTGCCGCCGGACATATCCGATCGCCCGCGGTGTCCCCCGCTGCCTGATCGACGAGGCGACCGTTCCTCCCGCCATCCAGCGGACGCGCCGCAGCTACACGTTCGCGTGGGCGCGGTTCGGTGAGCGCGAGATCCGCGAAGGCTGGGAGAAGGACTCCGCACAATATCTGTCGCTGATCCCCAAGGCGCTGTTCGGAGGTCCGGGGGGCGTCGTCATCGACGCCGGCGGTGGCGGCGGCAGGGACCTGCTACGGGTGGCCGAGACGGGCGTAGAGATCATCGGCGTCGATCTCAGCGGCGGCGTGGAATCGGCACATCGAGCGACGGCCCAACTCCCAAACGTCCACGTCGTGCAAGCCGACGTTCACCGGCTGCCGTCCCGGCGCGGCACGTTCGACGCCGGCTACAGCTTAGGCGTCCTCCACCACCTGCCGGGTCCACGGCGCGGCTTCGAGGCGCTGGCCGCGGTCTTGAAGCCGGGCGCCCCGCTGATCACGTATCTCTACGCGGACTTCAGCGACCGGACGTTCGGCGAGCGAGCGGTGCTGCGGGCGATCCGGGCGGTGCGCGTCGTGACCTCGCGCTTGCCGGCACCGGTGCTCCTCGGCCTGTGCTGGCTGGCGGTGCCGGCCGTATGGACGCTCTTCTCCGGCCCCGCGCACTTCCTGCGCCGCTGGCAGCCGCGACTGGCGGCCCGGCTGCCGTTCCGCCACACGCTGCGGTGGTCGGTGCTCGCCTCCGACCTGTTCGATCGGTTCGCGCCGCCCATGGAATGGCGGTACAGCCGCCAGACGGTCGTCGAGACGTATCACGGCGCGGGGTTCGAGCGCATTGAAACTCGACAATATCGAGGCTGGGCCAATGGGGCGTTTACTCGCCAGGATGCAGCGCCAGGCGCGGCGATCGGGACCCGGCCGGATCCCGCGGCCCGGCGCCGGCACTGAGGTGGCCACGCTGGCCGTCTTCCTGACCGACGCCCTCCGGAAATTCGAGGCCAAGGGCGAGATCAAGCCCCGCTACTACAACCCCGGCGACTTTTTCTCGGACGTACACTTCTTCACGCCGGCGCGAGCGGACGTGGAGGCGCACCAAGTCCAGACCCTGGTTGGCAGGGCGACGCTGACGATCCATTCCATGGGCAAAGGCTTTCCCGTCAGCGGTCTGTCCGGGCGAGGCCGCCTTGCACGCTTGCTACGCTCGGCCAAACCGGTGGTGATCCGTGCCTACGATCCTGGCGCCCGTGGAGCGCTCGCGGTTGTGTGGGGCCGGCGACTCGGGATACCGGTAGTGGTGTCGGTCCACTGTGACCTCGACGATCAGCGTCGAAGCGAGCGTCGGCTCGTTCATCACCTCCGCCGCCCGCTGGAGGCTTTTACCCTTCGGCGGGCCGACCGCGTAGTGTGCGTGTCGCATCACGTGGCGCACTACGCCAGGCGTTACGGCAGCGCGCACGTCGAAGTGATCTACAACCGGGTCGATACGAAGCGGTTCGCGCCGGCCGCGGCCGATCGACGACATCCGGACGTGAAACCCGTCGTGCTCTCGGTCATGCGACTCGTCGCCCAGAAGGCGCCGGAATGCCTGATCCACGCCATGCAGGGCCTCGACGCCCGTCTGGTCCTCATCGGCGACGGCGAGCGGACAGCGGAGATCGAGGCTCTGGTGGACCGGCCCGCCCTCCGCGACCGTGTCGAGCTCGTTCCGGCCGTGCCCCACCGGGACATCAGCCGGTACTACGCGAGCGCCGACGTGTTCGCGATCGCCTCCCATTACGAAGGGTTCTGCATCCCGGTGCTCGAGGCCATGGCGTCGGGCCTGCCGGTGGTGGCGAGTGACATCGCGGTCATTCGGGAAGTGCTGGGAGGAACCGGGCTGGTGGTTCCGAACCGTCCCGACTGCTTCCGCGAGGCCCTCCGCCGCCTCCTCGACGATCCCGCGTTGCGGGCGCAACTTTCGGTCCGGGCGCGCGCCCGGGCCGTGACGCTCGACGGAGCCCGGATGGAGGCGGCCGAGACGGAGCTCTATCGCTCACTGCTTGGCGGGACGCCGTCCAAATGACTGCCAAGACGATGGTTTTCAGCAGCTTGATGGGTTGGGGCGCGATACGCTATGATGGCGTTCAATTTGTGAACGTCAAAACGTTTTCGACGGCCGGAGCGAAAGACATGTCAGACCGCCACGGTGTTCCGCCGGACGCAGCATGCGCACGCTGATCGTTGCCGAAATCGGCGCCAACCATCTCGGGAACATGGATGTCGCCGAGAGCATGATCCGGGCGGCCGCCGAAGCCGGCGCCGACATCGTCAAGTTCCAGTCGTGGCAGGCCGCCAAGCTGCGGAAGGACTTCCCGGATTTCCAGGCCGCCTACGAGCGCCATCGACGGACGCAACTATCCGACGCCGACCACGAGCGCCTGATTGAGGCGTGCGCGAAATGCGGCGTCGAATTCTTGACCACCTGTTTCGATGTGGACCGGGTCGACTTTCTGGCCGGCCTCGGGCTGAAGCGTATCAAAGTGGCCAGTCCCGACTGTGCGAGCTTTGCCCTGATCGATCGGCTGAAGGCGAAATTCGAGCACCTCATCATCTCGACCGGAATGTCGACGGATGAGGAGGTGCAAGCGATGATCCGACGCGTCCGCGGCCACCGCGTGACTGTGCTGCATTGCATCTCCCTCTACCCACCGCCGTCTCACCGCGTCAACATGGCGCGTCTCGAGTGGCTGCGGTCGCAGGGCGTGGCGGTCGGGTTTTCCGACCATACCCTGGGGACCGACGCAGGCAAGTTCGCCATCGCGCTCGGCGCCGAAATCGTCGAAAAACATTTCACGCTCAGCCGCAAGCTCCCGGGGAAGGACCAAGCGGTGTCGGGGGAGCCGAGCGAGTTCGCCGAGCTCCGCCGCTGGGCCGAGAGTGTGGAAACGATGCGGGGCACGGCCACGCCTGGTCTCAGCCCGGAGGAGCTCACGCTGCGCGACATTTACATGGGCAAGTGGGGAAGCAACCGATGATGCCGACGGCGCGCGGGCGGCGGAAAGTCTGCGTCGTCGTCGCCAGCCGGGCCAGTTACGCCCGGATCAAGTCGGTGCTCACGGCCGCTCAGGGCCATCCCGATTTGCAGCTTCAACTCGTCGTCTCGGCGTCGGCCCTGCTGCACCGGTTCGGGAAGGTCGTCGACGTCATCCAGCGGGACGGGTTCCCGGTCGAGGCCACGGTCTACAACATCGTGGAGGGTGAGAATCCGACGACCATGGCCAAGTCGACGGGACTGGCCATCAGCGAGCTGGCCACGATCTTCGAGAACATGCGGCCGGACGTGGTGCTGACGGTGGCCGACCGTTTCGAAACGCTGGGCACGGCCGTGGCCACCTCGTACATGAACATCCCGCTGGCCCACACCCAGGGCGGCGAAGTGACCGGCTCCATCGACGAGAGCGTGCGTCACGCGGTGACCAAGCTGGCCCATGTCCACTTTCCGGCCACCAAGCTGTCGTCCGAGCGGCTGACCCGGATGGGCGAAGACCCGGCGACGGTGTTTCTCACCGGGTGCCCCTCGATCGATGCCATCGCCAACCTCGATCTGAGCCTTCCCGATGACCTGTTCGTGCGGTACGGCGGCGTCGGCGCGCAACTCGATCCTCGCGAGCCCTACATCGTGGTGATGCAGCACCCGGTCACCACCGAGTACGGCCAGGGATTGGCCCAGGTGAACGAGACGCTGGCGGCGGTCGCCGAGCTGAAGATGCCGACAGTGTGGTTGTGGCCGAACGTCGATGCCGGCTCCGACGACGTCGCCAAGGGGCTGCGGATGTTCCGCGAACGCTACAACCCGACCCACATCCAGTTCTTCCGGAACTTTTCGGTCGAGGATTACGCGAGGGTCATCGACAACTGCGCCTGCCTGGTCGGCAACTCCAGCAGCGCCATTCGGGAAGGTTCCTTTCTCGGCGTGCCGGCGGTGAACGTCGGCACCCGGCAACAGGGCCGGGAACGGGGCGAGAACGTGGTGGATGTGGCGTACTCGTCGGAGGAGATTCTGAAGGCCATCCGGGCCCAGATCGCCCACGGCCGCCACCCGCGCAACCACCTGTACGGAGACGGACGCGCCGGTGAGCGCATCGCCGACATCCTGGCCGGGTTCCGGTTCACGATCCAGAAACGCCTCGCCTACTGATGATCGACGTCGAGTCGGTGACCATCGGGCCGACCTCGCGCTGGGGCCGGCTCAGTCCGAGCGAGCTGTGGCGGTACCGGGAGCTCGTGCTGTTCCTGGTGTGGCGGAATCTCAAGGTCCGCTACAAGCAGGCGGTCCTGGGAGCGGCGTGGGCGGTCCTGCAACCGCTGCTGCACATGATCATCTTCAGCATTTTCTTCGGGCGCCTGGCCAAGGTTCCCTCCGACGGCGTGCCGTTTCCGCTCTTCGCGTATGTCGGGCTGTTGCCCTGGCAGCTCTTCGCGAGCGCGCTGGGAGAATCGGCCAACAGCCTCATCGCCGACGAGCGCCTGGTGACCAAGGTGTACTTCCCGCGGATCGTGATTCCGGTGGCCGCGGTCTTGAGCTGGCTGCTGGACTTCGCCGTCTCCGCCGTGCTGCTGGTCGGACTCATGGCATGGTTCCAGGTAGCCCCGGGCCCAGGGCTGCTGCTGGCCCCGGTCGTGGTGGTGGCCACGCTGGCGGTGGCGCTGGGGGTCGGGCTGTGGCTGTCGGCGTTGAACGTCCAGTACCGGGATGTGCGGTACACCCTGCCGTTTCTCACGCAGGTCCTGCTCTTCCTCAGCCCCGTTGCATATCCGAGCAGCCTGGTGCCGGAGGCGTGGCGGTGGCTCTACGGGCTCAATCCGATGGCCGGCGTGGTGGAGAGCTTCCGGTCGGCCGTCCTGGGCACCCCGCTCTCCACGCCGGTGGTCCTCTCCTCGGCGGTGGCAACGGTGATCCTCCTCGTCGGCGGGATCGGCTACTTCGGGCGGATGGAACGCACGTTCGCCGACATGATCTGAAAGGGGCCCGCTGGGAACGCCATGACTGTGGACGTCGCGATTCGGGCCGAGGGAATCGGGAAGCGCTACCGGATCGGCCGCCGCGAGCGGTACCGGACGCTGCGTGACGGGCTCGTCCGCGCGGTCACTGCGCCGTTCCGAGCAGCCGGGCGCGCCGCGTCATCGGCCGCAACGGCGCCGGCAAGAGCACGCTCCTCAAGATCCTGGCCCGCATCACCGATCCCACCACCGGCCGGGCCGAGGTGCGGGGGCGGGTCGGGGCGCTCCTCGAGCTCGGTATCGGATTCCATCCCGAGCTCACCGGGCGCGAGAACGTGTACCTCAACGGCGCCGTCCTCGGGATGCGGCGGGCCGAGCTCCGGAAGAAATTCGACGAGATCGTGGAGTTCTCGGGCAACGACCGATTCATCGACACGCCCGTCAAGCGCTACTCCAGCGGCATGCAGATGCGGCTGGCCTTCGCGGTAGCCGCCCACCTCGATCCCGACATCCTGCTGGTGGACGAGGTGCTGGCGGTCGGAGATGTCGCGTTCCAGGAGAAGTGCCTGAACAAGGTGAACGAGGTCGCCAGCACCGGCCGCACCGTGCTGTTCGTCAGCCACAACCTGGCCGCCGTGCGGACGCTTTGCACGCGGACGCTCGTCGTGGACAGCGGACGGATCCGCCACTGTGGACCGACGGCCGAGGCGATCGACGTCTATCTCCAGAGTCTCAAGCCGGCCACCGACGGCGGGCAGGATGCGTTGGCCGGGCATCACCGGTACGGCTCGGGCAGCGTGCGGACGGTGAGCGCGGAGGCCGCGCCGGGCGACCGGGCCAGCGCCTACCTGCGGAGCGAGGCGTGCGCCGAGTTCCGCATCCGCTACCGGGCGCGCGAACGGCGCACCATCGAGCACCTCAACGCCGGCATCGTGGTGGTCGATTGCCTGGGGGCGAACGTCTTCTCCACCGGTACCGCCATGGTCGGCCGGAATTTCCGCGATCTGCCGCCCGACGGCGTCATCGTCTGCACGGTGGAGCGATTGCCGCTGATCCCGGGCACCTACTCGCTGCACGTCTCGCTCAAGGATGAAGAGTCCCAGGCCGACTACGTCTACAATGCGCTGAGCTTCACGGTCGTCAATGCCGGCGACACGGAGCTCATCGAGCATCCGGATCCGAAGTGGGGAAGCGTGGCCGTGGCCGCCAAGTGGGCCCACAGCCTCGATTGACGGCGAGGGAGGTTACTCGATGACAGTGGCGCAGGCACGCGGACGACGGCTGGGCGACCCTGAGCGCCTGGCCCACAAGGCGCGGCAGATCCGCGCCACCGTGGTGCAGATGGCTCACGACGGCAAGGAAGGCCACCTGAGCTCGTCACTGAGTTGCGTCGACGTGCTGGTGGCGCTCTACAACGGCTGGTTGAACGAGAGCCCCGATCGGCCGAAGCACCCGGATCGCGACCGATTCTTCATGAGCAAGGGGCACGCCTGCTCGGCGCTGTACGCGGTGCTGGCCGATCGAGGCTTCATCCCGACTGACTGGCTGACCGATTACGCGACGCCGGACGCCCGGCTGCGGAACCATCCTGACCGCTACGCGCTTCCGCTGCTGGAGTGCTCCTTCGGCAGCCTCGGGCAGGGCCTTGGCATCGCCACCGGCGTGCTCTACGGACTGCGACTGGACGGCAACGACGCGCCCCGGGCGGTGGTCCTCATGAGCGACGGCGAATGCAACGAGGGCAGCGTATGGGAAGCGGCCATGTTCGCCGCCGCCCAGCGGCTCGACCGGCTGCTGGCCGTCGTCGACTACAACCGGGTCCAGGCCGTCGGCCGCAGCGACGACCTTATGGGCCACACCTCCCTCGAGGAGAAGTTCCGGGCGTTCGGCTGGGGCGCCCGCACGATCAGCGGCAACGACATGGCCGAGGTCGTCCGGGCGCTGGCCGAGTTCCCCTTCGAGCCCGGCCGCCCGTCGGCGTTGATCGCGCGGACGACCGGCGGGGCGGGCGTGAGCTTCATGGAGGACGACGTGCTGTGGCACTACCGGGTGCCGTCGACCGAGGATCTGCAGAAAGCGCTCGCCGAACTGGGCGAGCGGCCCCTGCACAAGTCCACGCGATGAGACGGGCGTTCGCGGAGACGCTCACCCGGCTGGCCGCCGACCACCCGCGCCTGGTGTTCGTCACCGGCGACATGGGCTACCAGATGTTCGACGAGTTCCATAAGCGCTACGGGCCACGCTACGTCAACGTCGGCGTGGCCGA